>DATJUR010000130.1:0-15658 GCA_035502215.1 Acidimicrobiales bacterium
CGTGGCGCTCGTTAGCCTGGCTCTCGCGCGCGAGGTCACACGTCGCGACTTTCGAACGATGTCGCGGCTCATCGACTACGCCGGTGACGTCGCCAGTGGCCACCAGGACGAACCGACTCCGCCGAGTGAGGGCAGTAAGGATCTTCAAGAACTCCGCGAAGCGCTGGTCACCATGGTCGAATCCCTTCAGGAGCGCATCGCCCAGGAAGCCAAGAACGCTGAAGCCATGCAGCAGTTCATCAACGACGCGTCCCACGAACTACGAACACCCCTGACCGTGGTGAAGGGCTACAACGAACTCTTGGCCAGCGGGCAGGCCACGCCTGACGTGCAGGCCCGCGCGGTCGCGCGCATGCAACGCGAAGTCCAGCGGATGGAAGAGTTGGTGCGCGACCTCTTGCTGCTGGCGGTACTGCGCGAGGCACCCCACCACGCCCTAGAACCGGTGAACCTAAGTGCGCTCGTCGATCAACGCGCGGGGGAGTTTGCGATGGATCATCCCGAGCGCAGCGTTACGCGCGTGGTGGCGCCGCGAGTGAGGATCAACTCGCGAGCCGAGTTCGTCGAGCGGTTCCTCAACAACGCCTTTACGAACATCCTTCGCCACACCCCTCCGGACGCGCCGGTGGCGGTGAGCCTGGAGGTGGTGGGTGACGCGGCGCAACTCATCATCGAAGACGGGGGTCCGGGCCTGCCGGTCTACGGGGTTCGACCGCAACGATTCCAGCGCTACGACCAGTCGCGCTCGCGCGAAACGGGTGGCTCGGGCCTCGGGATGAGCATCATGGCCGACGTCGCCGAGTCTCTCGGAGGAACCATGACGACCTCTCCGAGCCCGCTGGGGGGGCTCCGGCTGACCTTTACTCTTCCGCGCCTGGAGTAGGCAGAGTCGACGCGCGCACGTAGGCCTGCTGAACTTCGGCCAGGGCGCTGCGGTACAGATCGGCGTGTTCGCCCAGGCGCTCTCCGGCGGCGGCGATCATGGCCGCCACCGTGTCGATGACGAGCTGGGCGCCGCCCAGGTCCGGTGGCGTCTCGCCGAGGCGGAGGGCGGCCACTTGGAACAAGACGAAGAGGTGGTTGCCCAGAATCATCTCGACGGGCGTGGACTTGAGGAAGGCGATCTCCTCTGCTTCGTTGAACTCGTCGCTTGGCTCGCTCACCCGACCCAACGTAGTGCCTCGCACGGCGCGCGGAGGGCGCCCGGGGGATGGGCGCAGAGCCCATCTGGTAGTGTGGTTCGTCAGTTCAGCAAGTGAGGTTGGCGATGCCAACGTCCACCCGGCCACCGACGTGCGTCCGGGTTCCAGAGTCGTGCGCCTCGCTTGCCGTGGCGGCACCAGGACGGTGTCGCAAAGAGCAAGGAGAGAGTTATCGCAACAGTGCCTGGAGACCACCGCGTCAACGACCGCATCCGCGTCGAGACCGTTCGCCTGATTGACCAAGACGGCAATCAACGAGGCGTAATGCCGACCCGCGAGGCGATGACGTTGGCCCGCAACCTCGACTTGGACCTGGTGGAGATCGCACCCACCGCTCAACCGCCCGTGGCCCGCATCATGGACTACGGCAAGTTCAAGTTCGACGAAGCACAAAAGGCCAAGGAGTCTCGACGAAAGAGTCTCAACACGGGGACCAAGGAGATGAAGTACCGGCCCAAGATCGGCAACGGCGACTTCGATACCAAGACCCGTCTGGTCGAGAAGTTCTTGGGCGAAGGTCACAAGGTCAAGATCACCATCATGTTTCGCGGACGAGAGTCGGCCCACCCCGAGTTGGGCAAGAAGATTCTCGACCGCATCGTCGAGCGCCTGGAGGACGTCGCAAAAGTCGAGTCCGCCCCCAAGATCGACGGTCGCAACATGATCATGGTGCTCGGTCCGGAGAAGAAGGCCAAAGCGAAAACGACAGAAAGTTCGCCAGCAGTAGTGAGTGAGGTGGCGCCAGCCGGCGCCCCAGTTTCGCCAGAGGAGGGCTGAAATGCCAAAGATGAAAACATTTAGCGGGGCCAAGAAGCGCATCAAGGTCACCGGCAGCGGCAAGTTGCGTCGGCGCCAAGCCTTTCGCGGCCACTTGATGGAGGGCAAGTCCTCGACGCGCGCGCGTCGGCTGGGACGCGAGAGTGAGATTGCCCCGGGTCAGCAAAAGCGCGTGAAGCGCCTGATGGGCCTGTAGAGAGACGACCAGAAAGAGGTAGTGCCATGGCACGAGTTAAAAGGGCGGTCAACGCCAAGAAGCATCACAAGGCGATTCTCGAAGAGGCGAAGGGTTACTACGGCGATCGCAGTCGTACCTTTCGCTCCGCGAATCAGGCCGTCCAGCACTCGGGGGTCTACGCCTTTCGCGACCGTCGGGCGCGCAAGGGCGACATGCGTCGCCTGTGGATCCAGCGCATCAACGCGGGCACCCGAATGCACGGCGTGAGCTACAGCCGATTCATCGCGGGGCTGAACGCGGCGGGCATCGAGGTCGATCGTCGCATGCTGGCCGACCTCGCGGTGAACGATCCCACGACCTTCGGTGCCGTCGTCGCTCAGGCCGTCGACGCGCTCGCCAAGTAGGCCACTGATCGAGACGCTGAGCTCGTCACATCCCCGAGTACGCCGACTGCGGCGCCTCGGCCAGAAACGCTCGTTCCGATGGAGCGAAGGCGCCTGCGTGCTCGAAGGGCCCGACCTCGTGGCGGCCGCCCTGGACGCGAATGCGCACATCGAGGCGATCTACGTCGACGAAGGGCACCTCGAGGGGCTACGTGGCCTCATCGAGGAGGCGACTCGTCGTGACGTGCGCGTCTACGTGATGGCCCGCGGCGTTCTCGAGCGCGTGGCCGACGCCACCTCACCCCAACCGGTGCTCGCCACCGCCGCCCTGGCGCTCTCAGAGCTCGCGGACATTGCCGCCGAGGGCCTGACCTTGGTGCTCCACGAGATGCGAGACCCCGGGAACGCCGGCACGCTCATCCGCTCGGCTGACGCCGCTGGGATAGCCGGGGTCGTCTTTTGCGGGCACTCGGTGGATCCCTTCAACCCCAAGACGCTGCGTGCCACGGCCGGTTCGATCTTTCACCTGCCGGTTGTGGTGGCCGAGTTGGGCGAGACCTTGCGCTTTTTTTCCCAGCGCGGGGCGAAGACCTACGCCACGGTGGTTCGAGGCGGCGACGATCACCGCTCGATCGACTACCGGCACCCGAGCGTGGTGGTCATCGGTAACGAAGCGGAGGGCTTAAGCGAGGATGCCATAGCTCTGTGTGACGGGACGATCTCCATTGCGATGGCCGGGGCGAGCGAGTCACTCAACGCCGGAGTGGCCGGCTCGCTGATCGCCTTCGAGTCGATGTGGCGACGTCAAAGCACGGGCGAGGGTCCCAAAACCCCTAGCCTTTAGGGGTTATGACGTCCTCGCCACTCGCCGATCTTGACTCGCAGGTCGCGGGCCTACTCGCCTCGATCGAGGCGCTGACCAGCCTGGAGGCTCTGCGCGACGCGGAGCCCACGATCGTGGGCAAGCGCTCGATATTGGCGTCGTTGCAAAAGTCCTTGGGTTCGCTGGAACCTGATGCGCGCCGCGAGGCGGGGGCCAGGTTGCAGGTTGCCCGCAGTACCGTGGGTGACGCGTTCGACGAGCGACGCCGGGTGCTCGAAAGCGAGGCGCGCCGCGCCGCACTCGAGGCCGATCGCCTGGACCTGGGCGACGTTGTCACGTCCGCCCAGAAGACGACCCTCTCGGTGGGACACCCCGGTCTCGTCGCGATCACTCAGCGCGAGCTCGAAGACGTGTTCGTCGCCATGGGCTTCACGGTCGCCGAAGGTCCCGAGGTGGAGACCGACTGGTACAACTTCGAGGCGCTCAACATTCCTCCCGCTCACCCTGCGAGAGGCTTGTGGGACACCTTCTATGTGGACCTGGGTGAGCCCGAGACAGTGGTCCTGCGCACGCACACCTCACCCACTCAGATCCACTTGATGGAAGAGGCGGTCGCCCGCGGAACACTCCCGATTCACTCGGTGATGCCGGGGCGCTGCTATCGCCGCGATTCGCCCGACGCCAGCCACCTGTACTCGTTTCACCAGATCGAGGGTCTCGTCGTTGATCGCGGAATCACCTTCGGCGACTTGGCGGGAGTGATCGAGAGCTTCACCAAGGCCTACTTCGGCTCGGATATCTCCTCGCGCCTGCGTCCGGGCTACTTCCCCTTCACCGAACCATCAGCAGAGTTCGAGGTCACGTGCACGATCTGTCGGGGCGCGGGATGTCGTACGTGCTCCTACAGCGGCTGGGTCGAGCTCGGCGGCTGCGGGATGCTGGATCCCGCCGTGCTCGAGGCCGTGGGTATCGATGAAACCGAGTGGAGCGGCTTTGCCTTCGGCTTTGGCATTGATCGGTGTGCTCAGATGCGCCACGAACTGAGTGATATGCGCGCGTTGATCGAAAACGACACCAGGTTCTTGGAACAGATCTCGTGAAGGTCTCACTGAACTGGTTGCGCGAGTTCGTCGAGTTGGGCGAGAGCATCGAGGATCTCAGAGAGATCTTGAGCGACCTTGGCCTGGTTGTGGAGGGCGTGGAGTACGCGGGCGAGGGGCTCGAGGACGTGGTGGTGGCGCGCGTCGATAACATTCGCGCGATCGCGGGTGCGGATCGCATTCGCTTGGTGACCGTCGACGCGGGGAATGGTCCGCTCGAGATCGTCTGTGGTGCGATGAACTTTGAGGTAGGCGACCACGTGCCCCTGGCCCCGGTGGGTGCGGTGTTGCCCGGCGGCTTTGAGATCACCGAGCGCACGATGCGCGGCGTGACGTCGCGCGGCATGCTGTGTTCGTCACGCGAGTTGCGCCTGAGCGACGACCACCAGGGCCTCATGGTCCTCGATGAGCTCGTCGAGCCCAAGGTGGGCGAGCGATTACTCGACGCTCTCGGGATCACCCCCGACGTGATCTTCGATATCTCGGTCGAGGGAAATCGACCCGATGCGTGGTCAATCGAAGGAGTCGCGCGCGACCTCGCGGCGCGCCTCGGGCGCTCGCTTCGCGAGCCGGTTCTCGCTGCGCCGAACTCGACGGAGACGAGTGACTCTTTCGCCCACGCCGGGATTGATGACCCGGATCTGTGCGGGCGACTCACCGTGTCGGTCATTCGTCACGTGCGCGTGCTGCCGTCACCGCCGTGGGTCGCCCAACGTTTGCGCAGCGCAGGCATGCGCCCGATCTCCAACATCGTCGATGCGTCCAACTACGTCATGTTGGAACTCGGCCAGCCCACGCACCCCTACGACGCGGCCAAGGTCGCCGGGCACACCTTGCGGGCACGGCGCGCGCGTCGAGGCGAGACACTGGTCACGCTCGACGGCACCACCCGCCAACTTGCCGTGCCGGGGCGCGGTCTGGGCGACACCGGCGAAGACGGGGCCATTGTCGACGGCGACGACCGCATTCTGGGTCTGGCCGGCGTGATGGGCGGTGAGGACAGTGGCGTGTCCGAGGCGACCTCGGACATCCTCCTCGAAGCCGCGTTCTTCGATCCGATGACGATCGCGCGATCCTCGAAGCGTCACGGCCTGCGTAGCGAGGCGTCGCACCGCTTTGAACGCGGCGTTGATCCCGAGGGCGCGTTGCGCGCCGCCGCGCGCTTCGTGGCGATCCTGCGCGAGAGCGTCCCCGATCTGGTGTTTCTCGCCGCACCCCTGGACGTGCGAGGTGACGTGCCCGTCCCTCCTACGATCATGCTCGGCCCCGGGGACACTGAACGTCTCCTAGGGATTCCTCTGGCGCGCGATGAGGTGGCCTCGATTCTGTCGCGGATGGACTTTGTGGTGGCCGAACGCGACGGTTCCTTGGAGGTCACCGCCCCCTCGCGGCGCCTCGACATCCGTGAGGGTCTGCGGGGCCGAGCGGACGTCATCGAAGAGATTGCCCGGGTCTACAGCTACCGGCGCATTGCGCTGCATCATCCGGCCTGGCCCGAACCGGGTGGGCTCACCGCCCGACAGGAACTGCGCCGTCACCTGCGCGAGATCGTCGTAGACGCGGGCATGTACGAGGCGTGGACCCCGTCACTCGGCAGTGAGGCGGACTTCGATCTCCTGCACCCCGGAAGCCTGCGAGTTCGCGTCACGAATCCACTCTCGTCAGAAGAGTCGGTGCTGCGCGCGACGATGCTCACGGGCCTCGTTCGCGCGTGGGCGAAGAACTACGAACGCGGCGTCGGCGACGTCGTGCTGGGCGAGTTCGGAGTGGTGTTTGAGCACCCCGATGCGAGCACCTCACCTCGCCTCGCGCGCGGCGGCATTGGCGGAGATCAGCTCCTGCGGTTGCCACGCGAGAATGAGCGCCTGACCGTGATTCTGGGTCGCCCCGAGGACGACGCGACGAGTGCCGTGGCGTACTGGCGCTTCGTCGAGAGTCGTCTGGGCCTCGAGGAGGTGGTCGTGCGTTCGGGTGAGGCTCCCGCGGGGTTTCATCCCACGCGTTGCGCCGCGCTCGTGGACCGTCGCAGCGAGCAGACCCTCGGCTACGTCGGCGAAGTCGACGGGGACTTCTTGGCCGCGGTGGCCTCGGTCGCGGGCACGAGACGGCTCGGGGTGATCGATCTGGACCTGGACGCGCTGGTGGATCCCCAGGTCGCGACCCGACGGTCCGTTCTGATCGAGGTGCCGAGTCGCTTCCCGAGTGCGGTGTTCGATCTCGCCTTTGTCACCCCGCGCGCGGTGCACGCGGCCGATTTGGCCCAGACGCTACGCGCGGCGAATGAACTGGTGGAGTTCGTGACGCTCTTTGATGTCTACCAAGGACCGGGCCTGGGCGAGGGAACCCGCTCGCTCGCGTACAACGTGCGCGTGAGCTCCCTGGACCACACCCTCAGCGACGCGGAGGTCGTCGCCGCGCGCGAGAGCCTGATCGAGGCCGCTGGGCGTCTCGGCGCCACCCTGCGATAGAGGCGCGGTGCTCGAGTTCGTTCCTCTCGGCGACCAGGGACGGCGCTTTAGCGAAGACTACGTGGTGCGCCTTAGTGACGCGGATGAGCGCGGCCGGTTTCGCCTCGACGGCGTCGTTCGCTTCTTGCAAGACGTTGCTACCGACGACTGGAGTGACACCGGCATCGAGGCCGACGAGACCTGGGTGGTGCGACGCACCCGATTTCGCATGGTCGAGGGCGCGCGCTGGCCGCAGTACTTGGATCGCCTGCGCCTCACCACGTGGTGCGGGGGAGTGGGCGCGGCGTGGGCCGAGCGGCGCACCAACATCGACCTCGATGGCGTCACGTCCATCGAGGCGGCGGGCCTGTGGGTGCCCATCGGACCCGCGGGCACACCGATACGGCTGCGCGGGAGCTTCTTTGACGTCTACGGAGAGGCGGCGCGCGCCCGCAAGGTGTCCGGACGCGTGGACACCCCCGTGCTGGCCGAGGGCGCGACGATGCGGCCGTGGCCGCTGCGCGAGGCCGACCTGGACCTGGCCGGTCACGTCAACACCGCCGCGGTCTGGCAGGCGCTGAGCGAAGTGGCACCTCCGCCGGTGCGCTTCGCCAGCGTGACGCACCATCAGTCCCTCGAGCGCGACGATGACGTGGTCCTCGCGAGTGCACCAGGCGCCCTGTGGCTCGTCGTGGACGGCGCCATCAAAGTCTCGGCGACGTACGAGTACTAGGCCAGCGCAGGACGCGGTCGACTAGTCGCGATGACGCAACCCACGATCACGAGGGGAAATCCGATCATGATGCCCGCCGTGAGGGCTTCGTGCAGTCCCACGATGCCCAGCACCACCGCGACCGCGGTGTTGACGTAGGTGACCACGACCGCTCTGGTCGAGCCGACCTCGCGGACGAGGGCGGAAAAGACGATGAACGCTCCCGCGGTACACACGACCGAGAGGGTTGCGATGGAACTCCAGGTTTCTGGCGACACGTGACTGGGCCAGTGCGACAGAGCCCAGGGGGCCCAGGCCACAGCCACCACCCCCGTTGCCCCGCACGTCACCGCGGCCCCTGGTACGTGCGCGAGTCGGGTGGCCAGGATCATGGGACCAACGGTGTAGCCCACGCACACCAGCGCCATCAGGGCGATCCAGGTGAAGGTCCCGCCCGACAGGTCCAATCCGACCAAGAACGCGACGCCGCACGCGCCGATGGCAAGACCGAGGTAGCGGCGAGACTCGATGTGCTCACCGCGACGTAGACGTTGGACGACCACCGAGAGCAGTGGGACGCCGCAGATCAAGAGGCTGGTGAGAGACGAGGTGATGTGCTCTTCGGCGGTGGACATGAGAAACCAGGGCACCCCGAACTCGACGACGCCGAACACGACGATCCAGCCCAAGTTGCGCACCACGGCCGACCACTGGCGCTGAATGCTTACGAGAGGGACTAGCAACAGCGAGGCCGGCCCCGTGCGCAAAAAGACGACGACGCCGGGATCGAGCTGGCGCACCGCGACGCGGATCAACAGGTAGGGAATTCCCCAGATGATGGCCATCAAGAGGAACAGCATCCATCCGCGTTTGGACATCCAAGAGAGTAACGAATGGCGCTGACATCCCAGGAACGCGAATGCCCTTCACGCCTTCGAGGGGTCGCGTCGGTGTCTTCGAAATCACAATTTTTGAACTTTTGCTCCACTTCCTGCATAAAATGTCATTATGCGAGTGGGCGTGATGGGAGCGACGGGGTACGCCGGCGGGGAACTGTTGCGCCTCTGCGCGTCCCATCCCGATCTAAATGTTCTGGTCGCGACCGGTGTGAACACTGCGGGAAAATCCATCGCGCAGCGCATTCCCTCGCTCGCCGGCGCGTACCCCGACCTCGTGGTAGATCCTCCCTCGGCCATTTTCGACGTGGAACTCGACGTGGTGTTCCTGTGTCTGCCCCACGGCGAGAGTCAGGAGTTCGTGCCCTCCTTGCTCGAGCGTCACGTCCAGGTCGTGGACCTGGGTGCCGACTATCGCCTTCGGGACGCGCGTTTGTACCCCACGTGGTACGGCCACGAGCACTCCTCTGCGCACCTGCTTGGCGAGGCGGTATACGCACTGGTGGAGCGACACCGCGAGGAACTAAAGGGTGCGCATCTCCTCGCGGTGCCGGGCTGCTACCCCACGGCCGCCGCCCTCGCGCTGGGTCCCTTCGTCGACGCCAATGTCATTGAACGCCACAACCTGGTCGTCGACGCCTTAAGCGGGGTGTCGGGTGCCGGGCGCACGCTGAGCGAACGTCTGCAGTTCTCGCGCCTGGCGGGCAACGCCGAAGCCTACGGCCTTCTTACTCATCGACATACGCCCGAAATGGAACAAGAGATCGGCGCGAGCGTGCTCTTCACGCCTCACCTGGTCCCCGTCGCCCGCGGCATGCTCGTGACGGCCTACGCGCGGCTCAACGCGTCGCTGTCCGGGGACGACGCCCTCGCGCTCCTGCGCGAGAGCTACGCGTTGGATCCCTGCGTGGTGGTGATTGACGAGCCGCCCACCCTGAAGGATCCCCTCGGGAGCAACGTGTGTTTCGTGAGCGCGCGCGTCGACGAGCGCACCGGGTGGCTCGTCGCGATGAGTTCGATCGACAATCTCACCAAGGGGGCGGCGGGTCAGGCCATTCAGGCGTGGAACGTGGCCACCGGTCGTGACGAAGTACTCGGCCTGCCCCTGGCGGGAGTCAGTCCATGAGTTACGTCGTCAAGCTCGGGGGTCACGCGCTCGATTCGCTCGAAGCCACCTCGCCAGTCCTCGCGGCGCTGGCGAGCGACCTCGCCCAGTTGACGGCGAACTCGCTCGTCGTTCACGGCGGGGGACCCCAAATCGCTGAGTTGCTCGAGCGAGTCGGTCGGCCCAGCGTCTTTCACGAAGGCCTGCGCGTGACCGATGACGCCACCATGGAGTACGTCGCCATGGCGCTCGCCCACGTCAACGTGCATCTCGTGGCGTCACTGTCGAACTGTGGGCTTCGCTGCGTGGGGCTCAGCGGCGCGGATGCAGGCATGTTGCGCGCTCAGCCGGTGGGTGGGTACTGGGGCCGCATCAGTTCGTCGCCCAAAGTCGACACCGAAGTGATCGCGGCCCTGTGGGCTGAACACTTGACGCCGATCATCTCGCCGCTGGCGGTCGACGACGGCGGCGAACTCGTGAACTGCAACGCCGACGTGGCGGCCGGGGCGCTCGCCGGGGCGCTGGACGCCAAGGTGCTCGTGTTATTGAGCGACGTCGATCAGCTCCTCGCGGATCCCCAGGATCCCGAGTCGGCGCTGCGCTCGGTCAGTAGAGAGGACGTGCGCGCGATGCTGGCGAGCGGCGCGGCGCGCGAAGGCATGCGTCCCAAGATGATGGCCGCACTGGAGGCGATCGACGCCGGCGCTCGTCGCGTGCTGCTGGCCAATGGCACCCGACCCCACGCGCTGCGCGACGCTCTGGCGGGCGCCGTGGCCACCACGGAGGTGTTCGCGTGATGCGCCACGTCATCACCATCGAAGAACTCGCGGACGACGACCTCGCCTCGATTCTGCGCCTGGCGACCTCGCCCTTTGACGACGCCACCCTGAGCGGCCAGGGGGTCGCCCTGGTCTTTGAACGGCCCAGCCTTCGCACGCGCGCGTCGAGTTCCAGCGCCGTGCACGAGCTCGGAGGGTACGTCACGTTCTTCAGCGACGACGAGATCGGACTAGACAGCCGAGAGACCGTCGAAGACGTGGGCCGCACGATCGCCGAGATGTACTCGATCGCGGGCCTTCGCGTACGGCGCCACGAGGTCTTCGCGCGCATGCGCGCGGCGACCGACGAGCGGCTCTCGCTGATCAATCTGATGGACGACGAGGCGCACCCCACCCAGGCGATCGCCGACGTTCTGACCATCGCCGATGAGTTTGCGCACGGCGACCCCAGCCAACTCGCGGGACTCACGGTCGCCTACGTGGGCGACGCCACGAACGTGGCTCGCTCGCTGTGCGTTGCGCTGGTGCGACTGGGTGTAGATGTTGTCGTCGGCGCGCCGGCGGGCTATCAGTTGGCCGAAGGTGGGGCCGAAGACCCTGCGCGCGTACTGGGGCCAGGCTCGCTCCGTCTCGTCGACACCGTCGCCGAGGCCGCGGCGGGCGCCGACGTTATCTACACCGACACGTGGGTATCGATGGGACGAGAGGCCGAAGGCGTTCGTCGCCGTGAGGAGCTCGCCAAATTTCAGGTGAACGCAGAAGTGATGGCCCTGGCCAAGCCCTCGGCCATTGTGCTGCACTGCCTGCCCGCGCACCGCGGCGACGAGGTCACCAGTGACGTCCTGGACGGAGGGCAGTCTCGCGTGTGGCGACAGGTGTTTCATCGGCGCTCGTCGATGATCGGAGTCCTTCGATGGATAAAAGGAGAAGCATGACCAAGACCCAACGTCAGCATCGCATCAGTGAACTGATCGATCACGACGTCATTTCGACGGCGGCCCAGATCGTGGCCCGTCTGCGTGAGGAGGGCATCGCTGCGACCCAGGCGACCGTCACGCGTGATCTACAAGAACTGGGCACGGTGAAGGTGCGTGACGAACACGGCGCACGGCGCATCGTGCTGGCCGCCTCACCCAAGATCGCCCCGGCGCCGCTGGATCACCTGCGCCGCATGATGGGCGAGTGGGTGGTGTCAGTCGACAGTTCCGCGAACCTGGTGGTGGTGCGCACGCCGCCCGGTTGCGCACACGTGGTCGCCTCGGCCCTGGACCGCAGCGCGCTCGGTGGCGTGCTGGGTTCGGTCGCGGGCGACGACACGATATTGGTGATCGCGGGCGAAGCGCACGGCGGGGCCAAGCTGGCCGCAGAGTTTCGCGCCCTGGCGGGCATCAGCGACCTGATCGAACGCCAAGTGAAGGGATAGCGATGACCAAGCGAGTCGTGCTCGCCTACAGCGGCGGCCTGGACACCTCGGTCGCCGTTCGCTGGATGAGTGAAGAGTGGGGGGTCGAGGTGGTGTGCGTGTTGGTCGACGTCGGCCAGGACGCTGAGAAGTCCGAGAGTTTTGTCGACATTCGCGCGCGCGCGCTGGCGGCGGGCGCGATCGACGTGGTCGTCGTGGACGCGCGTAACGAGATGGCCACGGAGTTCTGTGCCAAGGCCATCGCGGCCAACGCGCTCTACGAGGGCAAGTATCCCTTGGTGTCGGCGCTCTCGCGCCCCGTCATCGTGCGCCACCTAGTGGCTCAGGCCCGCAAGTTCAACGCTCAGGCCGTTGCTCACGGCTGCACCGGCAAAGGTAACGATCAGGTGCGCTTCGAGGTGGGGACCCACGCCCTCGCCCCCGACCTCGAGGTCCTCGCTCCGGCGCGCAACTGGGGCATGACGCGCGCGGACTCGGTGGACTACGCGCTCAAGTGGGATATACCGATTCGGGCGACCAAGGAGAAGATCTACTCCATCGATGAGAACCTTTGGGGTCGGGCGATCGAGTGTGGGGCAATCGAAGACCCCTGGGCCGAGGCGCCCGACGAGCCCTACACGCTCACGCGCATCACGGCCAGCGAGCCCGTCGAACTCAGCGTGAGCTTTGACCACGGGATCCCCACCGCACTGGACGACGTCGAGATGGAACTCGCCGATCTGATCGCCGCGCTCAACACGCGCGCCGGCTCGACGGGATTTGGTCGCATCGACATGGTGGAGAATCGCCGCGTGGGCATCAAGAGCCGCGAGGTGTACGAGTGCCCGGCCGCGCTCGCTCTCATTGGTGCGCACTCCGAGCTCGAAGACATGGTGCTCGAACGCGATCTGCGACACGAGAAGATGCGCTTGGAGACGCGCTGGGCCGAACTTGTTTACGACGGTATGTGGTTCTCGCCGCTCAAGGAGGCTTTGGACGCCTTCGTCGAGGAGACCCAGCGGTACGTCACCGGTGACGTGCGGATTCGCTTCGAGGCGCCGGGACTCATGCGCGTGCTCGGACGTCGCAGCCCCGCGGCGCTGTACGACTACGGCCTGGCCACGTACGACGCGGCCGATACGTTCCGTCACGCCGACTCCGAGGGCTTCGTGCGCATCTACGGTCTGGGCGTGAAGACCTGGGCTCAGCGTCAGGGCGCCAAGAACTCGACGCCGCCTGGCTCGTGACGCTCTGGAGCGGGCGCTTCTCGTCGCCCATGGCAAAGACCCTCTGGGACCTCTCGGAGAGTTTCTCCTTTGACCGCGTCTTGTACGCCCACGATATTGAGGCGAGCAAGGCCCACGTTCGCGGTCTGGAGGTGGCCGGTCTGCTGAGCACCCAGGAAGCCGCCACGCTCCTAGCGACGTTGGACGCCATCTTCGAAGAGTTCGCGAGCGGAGTCTTTGAGCCGGCGGCGAGCGACGAGGACATCCATACCGCCATCGAACGGCGCGCGACCGAACTTGCGGGCGACGTGGGCGCGAAGTTGCACACCGCGCGCAGTCGCAACGACCAAGTAGCCACGACGCTGCGGCTCTTCACGCGCGACGCGCTGCGAGACGTGGCGCTCGCCACGCTCGAACTGGTTGAGGCGCTCGGCGAGCTGAGTGCGCTTCACCCCGAGGCTCATTTGCCGGGCTACACCCATCTCCAACGCGCCCAACCCGTGCTCTTGAGCCATCACCTCAACGCCCACGCGTTCGCCCTCCTGCGTGACGTCGATCGACTCAGTGACGCGCGTCGGCGACTCAACGTCTCACCGCTGGGCGCGGGCGCCATCGCGGGGACCTCGTTCGACATTGATCCGGACTACACGGCGAGCCTCTTAGGCTTCGAGCGCGCCTTCGCCAACTCGATGGACGCGGTGAGCGACCGCGACTTTGTTGCCGAGGCACTCTTTGGGTTGGCCCTGCTCGGCGTGCACCTTTCGCGAATGGGCGAAGAACTGGTGCTCTGGACGTCGGCCGAGTTCAATTTCGCCTCTTTGGGCGATGAGTTCACCACCGGTTCTTCGATGCTTCCCCAGAAGAAGAACAGCGACGTCGCCGAACTCGCCCGGGGCAAGAGCGGTCGGCTCATCGGTAATCTCACCGGTCTTTTGGTCGTCCTCAAGGGTCTGCCCTTGTCGTACAACCGAGACCTGCAAGAAGACAAGGAGCCGTTGTTCGACTCGTTCCGACAGGTCCTCTTGGTGCTGCGAGCCCTCACCGGGGCCTACGGCTCGCTTCACTTTCACGACGAGGTGGCCGCCGCGGCCGCCAACGATGAGTTGTTAGTTGCCATCGACCTCGCCGAAGAGCTCGTGAGCGAGGGCGTGCCGTTTCGCCAGGCGCACGAGCAGGTGGGTCTCTGGGTAGCCGAGTCACTCGCTACCGGCAGGTCGCTGGGGGACCTGGTGAGCTCGGCTCCCTCGACCGAGCGTTTTGGCGTGCTCTTTGAGAGCGGTGCGGCCCTGCAGCGCCGGTCGTCACCGGGGGCGAGCGGTCCTCACGCTCGCGCGGACCAGTCAGCGCTCCTCCAGTCCGCGATCGCCGACGCGCGGGCCCGATGGGAGTGAAGCGAGCGATTATTTCGTTGTGACGGCGGCGAGCGACGAGATAAGTGCGGCGCCGCGGGGACTACCCAGTCCGGTGCAGGGGTCCCATCCGAGTGCGGCCCGGTACGCCCCGTTGTTGCCCGAGGTGATGTCGCGAAACGCGCCGCTGGCCAGTGAGTACAGGTGCGCGTTGATGAACCCCAAGGATTGGCCCGCCTCCACGATGGCCACGGCGCAAAGAGCCGCGTAGAGCGGGGCGACCGCTGAAGTTCCACCCACCACCAGGTCGTCGCCGTCAACGCGAATCTGGTATCCGCTGTCGGGGTCGGCGTTGGCGGCCACGTCGGGCACACCGCGTCCGGGTGCGGCTCCCGGGTTGGCCGAGGGTGGGACGTGTGCCGGCGCCTGCCAGGTCGGCAGCGAAAATATGGCGCTCACGCCGCCGCCCGTTGCGCCACCCGACGGAAGGTCGTTCCACACGACCTCGTTGGTGATCGCCGCACCGCTGACGTCGAGGTGAGTCCCGCCGCATCCGACCACCTGCGGGCTGGAAGCGGGATAGTCCACGTGCGCCTGGCCATCCGTCACGCCGTCGGAGGAGCCGCTGTCGCCGGCCGCCACAAAGACGCTGATCCCCACTGCGGCGGCGTCGCGCAAGGTGGCTTCGAAGACGGACGTCGTCTGCGCCGTGTACGTGCTTTCGGGGCCGCCCCAACTGATCGAGACGACCTGGGGTTTGTGGGTGTCGTCGTGCACGGCGGCGCTGATGGCGTCGGCGAAACCCTGATCGGTGTTGGGTGCGAAGTACACCACGATGCGCGCGCCGCGGGCGAGCGCGCCGACGATCTCGATGTCGAGCATGACTTCGGTGTCGGGTCCTGAGGTGCTCCCCGTGGGGTCGTTGAGAGCCCCATCGACGCTGACGACACTCACGGGTGGCGCCGCGAGGCCGAGGCCAGCGAAATATGCCTCGAGATCGCTGAGTGTGTAGCCGCCAGCGAGTTCGACCAGCGCCACGCAGACGCCCGTGGCGCTCGCATCGGCCGGAACGCCGTAGAGTCCGCCGATCGCGACCGGCGTGTAGGACGTGGCTGGATGCGGTGACAACCGGTATCGCGGATGGGCTTGAGGTCGGTCGTCGAGGCCCAGAACGGCGACCACGACGTCGCCTAAGTTGGCTGGCAGCATCACCGGACCGTCGTGGCTTCGATAACTTCCCTCGGGATGCTCGTAGTGCTGAAACTCCACCTTGAACGCG
>DATJUR010000131.1:0-5242 GCA_035502215.1 Acidimicrobiales bacterium
TCGTCCTGTACTCCCAACCGATCGTCGACCTGGCCACCTACGACGTGGTCCAAAACGAGCTACTGATTCGCATGGTCGACGCAGACGGTGAGATCATCATGCCCGACAGCTTCTTGCCGACCGCCGAAGAGTACGGCCTGATCGGCGAGATCGACCGATGGGTCATTAATGAGACTGCCCGCCTCTCGGCTCTGGGTCATCCCCTGGAGTTCAATCTGTCCGCAAAGTCCGTGGCCGATCCCAGAACGTTGTCATTGATCGCCGACGCCATCGCCCAACACGGAGGTCGTGCGGACAAGATTGTCTGCGAGATCACTGAGACCGCCCTCGTGCGCGAGCTTCGTGGCGCCGAAGAGTTCGTTCGCGGACTCAACGACCTCGGCATCCGGGTCGCTCTGGACGACTTCGGGGCGGGGTACAGCGGATTTGCGTACCTGAAGCGGTTGCCCGTGTCGTTTCTTAAGATCGACCGGGAGTTCGTCCAAGATCTGCACGAGGAGATCTCGAGTCGCTACGTCGTCTCGGCGGTCGTGAGCCTGGCCAAAGCTTTCGGTATGGGCACGGTCGCTGAGGGTGCCGAGAACGATGAGACACTGCGCCTCTTAAAGGAACTCGGCGTGGATCACGTCCAGGGATACGTCCTTGGTAGACCCGCACCGGTGAGTGACACGTTTCTGGACGAATAATCAAGTTACCGGTAAGGCACTCGTCCACCCACGTCAACGCGTCGGCGGTGCCCGAATGACGTCGCAATGTCTACGAATGAACAACTCCTAGAAAACGGTCGTCAATAGAATTGAGGTTCAATAGCGCCAGCGTGAAGAATGGCTGTCGGTAAGTGAATCGCGTCAATGCGATCGGAGTGGGCGTGTCGGAAGTTCTCATTACTGGTGACGGTCTAAGCAGTGCACAAAAACTCACTGTGGCTACCGATTTTCTCAATAACATCAGCACGGGAATGATCTTTCGCGACGCCCGAGGCGTCGTCGTCGACTGCAACCAGGCGGCCGAGGAGATTCTGGGAACCACGCGCGACCACCTCCTTGGAATCGAAGGTCGTGTCGTACGCCCTGACGGAATGCCCTACTCACCCAACGAGACCGCCTTTGGCACCGCTCTGCGATCGGGACTAGCCCAACCGGAGACGATCGACGGGATCGTCCTGCCCGACGGGCGTGAGAAGTTTGTGTCCTCGCGTCACTGGCCGGCCACCATCGACGGCGAGGTCGTCGGCGTTCTCACCGCCTTTGACGACATCACCCGCGTGGTCAAAGAGCAGCGATTCCTCGAACTGCTCGGTCACGTCAAGGCACTGGACAGTGGGCTGAGCACCGACGATGTCCTGGCCGAGATCTGCCAGCTCGTGGTAAGCGACGGGCACTACGCCTTGGCCTGGATCGGAGTCGCGGGCGCAGAGGGTGTTGTCGACATCGTCGCGGCCGCCGGAGCGGTGGGCTACCTCTACGAGGGGGTGGTGTCCTGGAAAGGTTCGAAGGAGACCGGGCTGGGACCGACCGGCGTTGCGATCCGCACCTCGAGCACCCAAGTCGTCAACAGCCTCTCCGAGTGGCCAACCTTCGGGCCGTGGCGAGAGCGCGCCGCCGAGTTTCACCTCAGCTCGGGAATCGCCATCCCCTTGACCCTCGGTACGCGTCGCGCCGCCATCTCCATCTACGACAGCCATCTGCTCGCCTTCGACGAGATGTCGGTGAGCGGGCTCAAGGCGATCGCCAAGGAGATCGAGTCGGCGTACTTAGTCGCCCAAGACGCTCATCAGCACGTGGTAGCCATGGAGCGTTCCAGCGCCGTCGTTGACGCGCTCAAGCGCGCCGAACTCTCGCTGAGTGAGTCCGAACAGTGGTTCCGCACTCTGGTCGCCAAGTCCACCGACCTCATCGTGGTCATCGATAGTGAAGCCCGCTTCACCTACACGAATCCGGTCGTCGATCGGCTCTTTGGCTATGAGCCGAACGCACTCTTGGGCGTGAACATCTTCGACCTCGTTCACCCCGACGATCGCCAGAGAGCAACCGACGCC
Organism: Acidimicrobiales bacterium; assembly: GCA_035502215.1. Taxonomy (GTDB): domain Bacteria; phylum Actinomycetota; class Acidimicrobiia; order Acidimicrobiales; family RAAP-2; genus RAAP-2. The sequence goes on from DATJUR010000131.1 coordinate 2,039, forward strand.
TACATTGCGTGCACGTCTGGCGATCTCCCCGACACCCCCTGGGTGGTGCGCTTTCTCACCTCCGATGGACAGTGGCGCTACATCGAAGGCGTGCTGACGGACTGCTTCAGCGACCAAGCGATCCACGGCATCGTCGGTAACGGTCGTGACGTCACCGAACGCACGTATCTCACGCGCGCCCTGGCCACGTTGAGCGAAGGCAACCAAGTCCTCATGCACGCCACCGACGAAGAGACGCTGATTGCTGACCTGTGCCAGGCGGTCGTCGACGCCGGGACGTACCCGCTGGCCTGGGTCGGCTACGCCCAGCACGATGACGCCAAGACCGTGCGGGTAGTTGCGTCGGCCGGCCAGGCCGAGATCCTCAAGGGCATCGAGTTTGGCTGGGGCGACGACGAGCTGGGAATAGGGCCGATCGGGGGGGCCATTCGCACCGGCGAGATCCAGGTCATCAACAACATGCTCACGATGCCCGCCCCGCCCAAGCGGCGCCAGCGAATCTCCGAGTTCGACCTTCGCTCGCTCAGCGCGTTCCCGCTCAAGATACGTGGCGAGATGTTGGGCATGATCGCCATCTACTCCGAGCAGCTCGACTACTTCGGGCCCAACGAAGTCGAAACGCTCGGCGAACTCGCCGCCGAGCTCGCCTACGGCATCGAGCGGGTGCGAGACCAAGAACGCCTCGCCCAACATGAGCAGCACATCCGCGAAGCCGAAGAGCGTTTCCGACTGGCCTTCGAGCACAACATGGCCCCCATGCTCTTCAGTGACCTTGAGGACCGGGTCATTGCAGTCAATGACTCCTTCTGTCGCATGGTTGGTTTTTCCCGCGAAGAACTCATGGGGAACGACTCGAAGATCTTCACGTACCCCGAAGACATCGGCATCACCGAAGACACCCTCGTGCGCCTCACCGCCGAACAGATCGACCAGGTCCGCTACACCAAGCGCTACTTGCGCAAGGACGGACGTGTCATCGTCTCTGAAGTCTCGCGCTCGCCGGCGCGCGACTCCACTGGCAAGATTCTCTACTTCGTGTCGTCCGAGCGTGACATCACCGAAGAGCGAGCCCTGGCCGACCAGCTCTCGCACCAGGCGCTGCACGACTCGCTCACTGGCTTGGCCAACCGCGCCCTGTTCGAAGATCGTCTCGACCAGGTCCGCGCACGCTTGGCCCGACAGGGAGGTTTTGGCGCGGTCCTGCTCTTGGACCTCGACGACTTCAAAGGAGTCAACGACGCCCACGGACACCTGGTGGGCGACCAGCTACTCACCGGACTCGCTCGGCGCTTCGAGTTCGTCACCCGCACGACCGATACGCTCTCTCGATTCGGTGGCGACGAGTTTCTCTACCTGGCCGATGGCCTCGAGACACCCCAGGACGCCGAGGACGTGGCTCGGCGACTCATCGATGCGCTCGCCGAACCCTTCGTGATTCAGGGACTCAACCTCGAACAGCACGCCAGCATCGGTCTTGTGATCTTCGACGGTTCCAGCGAAGACTCCTCTGAGCTCATCCAGCGCGCGGACGTCGCCCTCTACGAAGCCAAACGCCTCAACAGGGGCCGCTACTCGATGTTCACGCCCAGCATGCACCAACAGGCGATCAGCGATTTCGAACTCGTCCAGGAACTCCGCCGCGCTCTCGTGGTGCACGAACTGTCGATGCACTATCAGCCGATCGTCGATCTCGACTCGCTACGCATCGTCGGGTTCGAAGCCCTCATGCGCTGGGAACACCCCGAGCGAGGTTGGGTGCCACCGAGTTCCTTCATCCCCCTGGCCGAGCAGAGCGACCTCATCTTGGATCTCGGCCGCTTCGCGATGACCCAAGCGGTTCAGGCCGCCGCGACGTGGGGTGCTACCAAGTCCACCGAGGGCCTGCCCTACGTCACCGTCAACCTCTCGGCACACCAGATCCACGACCCGGCCCTGGTCAGCGTGATCGAGAGCGTGCTGGAGTCGAGTGGACTCACCCCGGAGCGGCTCATCATCGAGATCACCGAGAGTGCGATGCTGGTCAATGTCCTCGAAACGAAGAACGTGATCGAGAAGATTGGCGCGCTGGGGGTGGGCTTCGCGCTGGACGATTTTGGGACCGGTTACTCGTCGCTCTCCTACCTCGCCCTCTTGCACCCTACGATCATCAAGGTTGATCAATCGTTCGTCGGCCAGTCCGACGAGAGCCCCCGCAATGACGCCCTCCTAGAAGCGATCGTCTCGCTGGGCCACAAACTGGGCATGACGATGTTGGCCGAGGGTGTCGAAACTCTGGGCCAACTGGCCAAGCTGCACGCCCTGGGCTGCGAGTTCGGCCAGGGCTTCCTGTGGTCGCCGGCAATCCCCGCCGACAAGGTGCCCGGCGTGTTGAAACGTGGGGTTCGCTCGACGGCGCGACGACACTAGTTCCGTCTCGCGAATCCACGTAATGACAGTCAGCAGTTAGGCCTCTGCGGCCCCGACGTCCGAGGCGCCCCTGGGGCTCGCAATCGCCAGTTCATCGGCGACGCTCAACGACGCTGCGCCTTGTCGCTGGCGTTCCACGGCGGCGTTGATCTCTCCTCCCACGAGCACGGCGAGGCCGGTGAGGTAGAGCCAAAAGATCAAAATCGCCACCCCCGCGAAGGCGCCGTAGGTGCGCGAATACGACGAGAAGTCCGACGTGTAGAGCGAAAACGCGAGTGACACCACCGCCCACACCGCGGTGGCGAACAGCGCTCCCGCACTCGTCCAGCGCCACGAGATGCGCGCTCGATTAGGCGCCACGTTATAGAGCAGCGTGAAGAGCAGATTGACCAAGACCAGCGCCACGACCCAACGCACCACCGTCCATCCCCCGGCGAACGCGTCGCCGCTGAACGGTGACGTCGTCTTGATCCATCGACCGATCGATGCGCCAAAGACCACCAGGGCCGAGGCCGCCCCTCCTAAGACGATTGCCCCGACCAACAGCACCACGCCGACCACCCGCTTACCGATAAAGCTCCGATCGACGGGTATTGCGTACGCAACGTCCAGGCCCTGTTGGACCACGACCATCCCCGACACCGCGCTGTAGATCGCCACGAGGGAGGCCAGGATGGTGGCGATCAGATCACGGCTCGCGTGGTGCGAGGCGTGGGTGATCGCCTTGGTGAACACACTCGACGCGCCCGACGGCAACGCTCGCGTGACGCCGTGAATAAGGTCCACCACCACAGACTG
>DATJUR010000132.1:0-6103 GCA_035502215.1 Acidimicrobiales bacterium
GACTTCGATCCAATCTCAAAAAGTGCGGCTGGAGGGATTCGAACCCCCGACCCTCGGTTCCGTAGACCGATGCTCTAATCCGCTGAGCTACAGCCGCGTTGACACTGGCTCACAATTCTAGCCGACGCCCTCGTCGCCTACCTCGGCGAAAAAATCTCCGCGCACGGCGAGATCGCTCGAGATATCGGGTGCTCGACCGGGCCGGTGGCGCGAGCACGCCCTACCCCTCGGCGAAGAGCCGCGCCGCGCCGCGCATCGGAGCGTCATTCCCGTTGATCACGACACGAAAGGACAAGTGCTCGAACTCCGCGGGATCGACCCGTCGGGCGTTGCCCCCGGCCAGATGAACGGTGTCAGCATGAAACTCTTGGGCAAACTTCTCCACGATGTCGACCAGGGTTGGGTTCCACGCGTCTTCGTCCAGGGAGCGTGCGCGTTCGCCAATCGTGTCGTCGTAGGACTTGCCATTGCGAAAGATCTCCGAACCCACGTCGCGAACGGGAGTGAGCTTTCCGTTGATCGCCAGGGCGAGACCTAGCCCTGTGCCCAGCGCCAGGACGACCTCGGTCCCCGTTCCCTCGATGCAACCCAGGGCCGCCATCGTGGCATCATTCACAACGCGCACGTCCCGGCCAGTCTTCGCGCGCAGCACGTCGGTGAGGGGGAAGCCACGCCAGAGCGCGTCCAACTCGGGATCCTTGTCCGTTCCCTGGCCGCCGGGACGCGAGAGGTTGCCGGGTGCGATGACCAGACCGTCGCGGAACTCACCCGGAAAGCCCACGCCGACTCTTCGACAGCCGCTCTTGACAATGCGCTCTTCCAAAAACTCCACTAGTCGCTCCGGAGAACAGGGGTAGGGCGTTTGGCGTCGACGCACGCCCCGCACCATCACGCCGAAGTCATTGACGTGCGAGAACTTAATGTTGGTCGCCCCGATGTCAATGGCGAAAATCTGCTCTTGAAGCAAGAGCGACTGATATGCCATGGGCTAAATGGTAGTAACCGCGCGTTGCCCCCTAGAGCGGAGGCGACGAACTCGCCACCACGGTCGTAAACGTACGTGATAGACCCTGCGGCCCTCCGCCACCACGAGCCCGGTTCCCCTTGGATACAGGCGAATCGGTACGCGCTGTGAGTCTCGCTGGGTCTCGACGAGTTCGGGAAGGTACGTGCCCACGGTGGGGTCGGCCAAGCCCGCGAGCACCACCCGAGTGGTGTGATTGTTCACGATGGTGGCCGCTCGCGGACCCCAGCGCGCCACCAGCTGGGAGAAGTCCTGGACGACCGTCACCAGGGTCACGCCCAGTCCGCTCACGGTAGCGGCGAGCTGGTCGAGTTCATCCAGCGAGGCGACCGTCGCGGCCTCGTCGAGCACCATGAGGAGCCGACGTGGGCATCCCTCGTCGACGCGGCGCTGTTGTTCGTCGAGCACCATGCGAATCGCGCCTCGAAAGAGGGGCTCATAGTGACGCTGCTGGCCGCGAGGACTGCACAGGTACAGCGTGTTCGCACCGTCGGCGATGTCGCGCACACGAGCCAGGGGCTGGGCGAATCGCCACGGCATCAACATGGTGTCGGCGGTCGTGACGACCCCGTCGAGGGTCCGGCGGTCGTAGGCGAGAAAGCTCCTCAGTATCTCCCCGGCCGGGGTTAGCTGGTCACTCAGCCAGGGCTCGAGCTCGTGGCGCTCGACGAGTTGGGCGACGTCAAAGATGGTCGATCCTCGCTCCAGGGCGAGAATGAACAAGCTAGCCACGAGCTTGACGGCGAGGGAGTTCCAAAACGCCGTCTCGCCCCGCTCGGAGTCAACCGTCAGGTCCCGCGCGACTCGAGTGGCGTGGCGCAACGTCTGAACTCCCTCGAGCGGATTCCAGGTCAGTCCTCCCTCGCGCCCCGGCTCGAGCACTTGGACGACGCCCAGAGACTCGCGCCACCGTAGCGTTGCGGCAATCACGTCGCTCTTGACACTCGTCACCACCGCGGCGTCGCGCCAGCGCAGCAGCGCGGGCACCACGAGCGCCGAGGTCTTGCCCGCTTGGGTTGGCCCGACCACCAGCAGCGAACTGCGCGGACCAACGCTGACCAGCGGGCCACCCGACAGACCCTTCCAGTATCGGCGTCCCAACACGGGCCGGTCGTTCATTACGCGCTCATCGCGGCGTCGGTGTCGATGAATTCTCGATCTGACTCGGTGGGTTCCACCCGCACGATGGAACGGTGCGGTCCGTATCTCACCAGCGCTACGCCTTTGGGCAGGGCCGTGAGATATCTCTCCTCCTGGGCCGTGAGACCCAAGACGACCGCCATCTCACGCGCCTCATCGGGCGGTTGACGAAAGAGCCACGACGTCTCGCACTCACGCAATATCCCGCGAGCGCGGTCCCGTTCCACACTCCCGGCGTCGCCCGCGGCCGCCATATCACTCCAACGATGCAGAACCAGGACGTGCGAGAGACCCCTCGCGCGGGCGAGTTTCCACGAACCTTGCAACCAGCGCAACGACGCCGGATCACTCATCAGCGCCCACGCTTCGTCGATGACGAGGTAGCCGGGCACACTCGACGAACCCACCACCTGCTGAGCCGCGGCGACCACACTCAAGACCGCCACCGACAGAGCGTGCGAGGACCACTGGGACGACAGGTCGACGACCACGAGGTCGCCACGAAAACGCAGGGGCTCACCCTCCCCGTCGAAGAGACCCGCGAGATCACCGCAGACGAATCGATGCAGGATCAACGCGAGCGATCGCTGTGCGCTCGGCAGGGAAGACGAGAGGTGATCTTTGAGCAGTTGGTAGAGGGCAAAGAGGACTCGATCGCTCCCGCCTCCGAGTCGTTGCCAGGCCTCGTCGAGCGCGAAGTGCTGATCGTCACTCAACCCAGTGCCCTGGGCACTGGCGATTAGTGCTCGCACCAAGTGGCGACCTTCTGCCTCGTCATCGGGAAAAGGAGAGCACCACCCGTCACGACCCAGCGCGATCGGCGAGGTGTCGTGGCGCGCGGCGAGCTCGCCGTACTCACCCTTGGGGTCTACGACAACTGCTCGGCGACCACGCGCGAGGGCTCGCGCCAGTTGCATCTTGACAATCGTGCTCTTGCCCGCGCCAATCGAGCCGGCGACTACCACGTTGGGGTTCGTGACCAGACCGGCGCCGTAGGCATCGAAGACGTCCAGTGCGAAGGATGACCCGTACTGGCACTGCCCCAGGACCGCGCCTCCGAGCCCGGTTCCGGCGTCGTGGGAGGGCAGGCGCAGGCTCAGCAGATCCGCGGAGGTCGCCCAGTGGGTCCAGGCCCTTACCAACCCGGCCCACCGGGCAGTTGCGCGCGGAACCATTCGAGTTGGCGGCCCCACCCGCGCTCGAGGCGCAGACCACCGTCGTGCGCGCGCCGCCAGAGCATCGCGCTGTCACGGTGCAGTTGCTCAAGGGACGAGGCGCAGACCACGACGAAGACCCCGAGGCGCACGAGGGCGCGACCATTGGCCACGAGCACTTCTCGTTGGGCCAGGCGCTCAAAGCCGCGCGACGCTCGCGCGCTACGCCGAAACCCCGCCCCGCTCGCGGTGACCTCATCGCTGCGTACCTGGTGCACCGCGCGCGCCGCCATGCGTTGCGCCTTGGCGCCCGCTATCACGTCCACGTGGACTGCCACGTCAACATCCACTGGCGCGCGCAACATATGTTCGAGCAGTGAGTGGGACGCCGGCACGGACGAGAAGTCCGCGACCCGGAAGATTCGAAGAACCTCGGGACCTGCGCGTAGATAGGAGAAACGCTCGTAGAACTCGCCACTCGATTCGTCGGCGAGGTGGACGCTGGTCCCGGCCAGGGAGTTACGCAGGCGCCAACCCTCCGGGGGCGATGTAGACGGAGGCAGCGTCAACATCGTGGTGGCCAGCGCCCCGCGACGCGTCACGTGTTGGCTGACGTGCTGATGCTGGCTCGCCGCACTCGCCGCGTCTACCAAGGCGATGAGCGACTCCGCCAGCGCAATGTCCCGACCGCACAGGTCGAGGCGACCACGATGATCGAGCTCGTACGCTCGAAACGCCACGTCATGGGGCGCGAAGAGAAGAACGTCGCCGTTGAACTCACGAATCGCCAAGGAACTCCACCGCGAGCGGGCGACGTAGCGAAGGGCTGTGGCCACCACCTCACCCGCCGTGGCGCCACCGCCGACGGGGATAGCGAGTCCGAGAAGAGCAAGCCCGACGGCGATCTCCGAAGCACAGGAGTCACGGGCGAGTAGCCCCACACCGGCCAGGACGAGTCCGGCTACCGCCAGGAGGGCTTGGTGGCGACGAATTCCGATCCAGCGGGCCTCGGCGTCCGCTGGACCAAGGGCAACGAGGTCACTCATCCCAGTGCCACCCGATCACGGGGCCCATCTCGTCGCGGCGGACCACTGCGTGACCCTTTCGTCGCTGTGGCGTGCCGATCGGGGGTTTGAGGGGCGGGCCCTCGGGCTCCAAGGGCGGCATCGGCGACTCTCCTGATCCGGGCCACATATCGAGACCGAGGTCCGGGCCCTTGGCCTGAGGCGTGGGCACCGGCGCGCTCGGGGTCATCGCACTGAGCACCTGAGCGGCGGGCGATCGGCTCGCCCCAGCGAGGCTGCGCGTCGCCCGGTTGCGTAGTCCGTCAAGGTGGTGCACGGCCGAGTGCTCCAGGAGAGGCACGACGCGAAGGACGAGGTAGGGCGTCGCTGTCGCCAGGAGAAGCGTCACGGCACCGGTCACGATCTCGGTGACCGACGTGCCCGTGAGTTCGTTGAGTCCGAGCGAGAGCGTGACGACAATGACCAGCTTGCTGGCCGCGACGGCCACGAAAGTTTCGGCGAGGCGCCAGGCGAGTCGTCGCATCGACGGAAAGGTCGCCAGCGGCACGATCACGGGAACGAGCACGACGAGCAGAGTGAGAACGACGCTTCGCACGATCAACTCGAACCACAGGAACATCGTGGCGATGACCACGACGACCGAGAGAAGGAAGACGGCGAATCCCGGTGTCGAGGGAGCGAGACTCACCAGCGAGGTGCCCAGCGCAGTTTCGTGCGCCGCCACGGTGCTCGCCGCAGTGCCCGACAGCTGGTTCACCGCTTCGAGCACCAGCGACGCCATCGGTCGCGCCAGCACGATGCCCGCGACACACGCGGGGGCGACGCCGAGGTAGACGCGCCACAGGGACGACGAATCTCCGTGGCGCAGCGCGCCAAGAGTCGAAACGATAAGGCCAATCAGCAACAGCAAGGGGGCCGGCACCAGGAGGGTATTGAACTCCTCGTTGGCGGCGTTGATGACGGTGGCGGGTTCGCCGGCCGAGACGATCACGTGCCCGAGCGCGTTGAGAAACCACTCCACGCTGGAGACGATCCAGTTCGTGACTGCGTTGAACAGGTCATTAAACGTCGACTTGCCCAGGTCGGTGATGCATGACGTCGGCGAAAAGATGCACAGCAGGTGGGTCATCAGTGCACCGCAAGGCCGGTGTTGAAGAAGAAGTTGATGAGTTCGGGAGCCGCGCCGATGAGAACGGCAGCGATCAGTGCGCTCAACACCGCGCGACGGCCCTGAGACGACTGGTGCATGTTTTGGGTGTGGCTGCCAATTGCCCATAGCGCCGCGCCCAGCAACAGGGCTACCAACGCGCCAATCAGCGCCCACGACGCGATGCCGTCAGCGATCGACTGCAGGGCGGCGCTACCGGGAAGATCCGACGTGGACGGACTTAGTGAAACTCCTGCGAATATCATTCTGGGCCTTCCTGTCAACGGGTCCCACAACGGTCGCGGAGCGTCACGCGGGCCAGCGAGTCTGCGAGAATGGCTCCGTGCTCGTTGCCTCGATCAACTCTCAACTCGCGACGTGGTCGCCCGCGGCCCTCTACGGGTTGGCCCTGGGCATCTTGCTCATCGGAGTTCTGATCGGCATTTTGACTTTTCGCCGCCGCGGACACCGCGCCATCGCTCAACGCCTCTCCGTGCTCGCCTCGCGTCTGGCGGTGGAGCCACATCACGACGACGGCGGCGTCGAGTCCGCGCTCAGCTACCTCGAGGAAGTCACGGGCGCCGCACACAACGCCGTGAGTGAGTCAAGCGCG
>DATJUR010000133.1:0-3472 GCA_035502215.1 Acidimicrobiales bacterium
CCTCGACGCCGTGCTGGTCGAGCTCGAAGCGCTTGAGTTCGAAGGTTGGCTCGTGGTCGAACAGGACATCTTTCCCCAGACGGCCCAGCGCTTCGCCCAGGCGATCGCCGACCAAAAGGCCAACCGCGAGTGGTTGGCCAGCCGTGGCGTCTGAGCGAGGCGTCTTTCGCCTGGGCCTGATCGGCGCGGGACGCATGGGCCAAACACACTTGCGCGCGCTCATCGACTCAGAAGACGTGGCGATCGTCGCGGTGGCCGAGCCGATCGATGCTCTGCGCGCACACGTGACCGAGACCTTCGGCGTGCGCGGATTCGCGACGCTCAACGACATGCTGGACCAAGGCGGTATCGACGGGGCGCTCATCGTGACCCCCAGCGACTCCCACGTGGCGGTTATCGACACGGTGGCTCGCGCCAAACTACCGATTCTTTGCGAGAAGCCCTGCGGGCTCAGTTCCTCGGACACGCGCACCGCGCGACAACTGGTCCAGGGCGCGGGCGTCGCCCTGCAGATCGCCTACTGGCGTCGATTCGTACCCGAACTACAGGTGATTCGCGAGCGAATCGTTGACGGAGACTTCGGAGAGATCCTGTCGATCTCGTGCCTGCAGTGGGACGGCGAGCCGCCGCCCGTCGCCTTTCGTCATCGCAGTGGCGGCATCTTCGTCGACATGGGAGTGCACGAGTTCGATCAAGCCCGTTGGCTCACCGGCAGCGACCTCGCACAACTTCGCGCGGTCGCCTCGTCGGTGGTGACTGACCCGGACAGCGCAGGAGATCCCGACTCCGCCCAGGCGCTCGGTATGAGCGAGTCGGGAGCCAGCGTCTTTGTGACCCTGGGGCGCCACTACGTCGGCGGGGACATGGCGAGCGTGGAGGTCTTTGGCACCCGCGACCACGTGCTCTCGGTCTTCCTGGATCCCTCGGACGGCGAACGGGCCCAACTCGCAGCCCTGCGTCGACAGGCCTCCGCCTTCGCCGAGTACGCGCGCGGTGGGACGTGTCGCGGGTCAACCATCGACGACGCCATCGCGGCGCTCGAAGCCGCCGAGCAGTTGCGGGCACAGATCTAGATGAGTGAGGTGCGAGTCGCCATCATCGGCTACGGCATGATGGGGCGGGCTCACGCCTACGGGTATCGCGCCGCACCACTCATTCGTCCGGGCGACGTGCACTTCGTGCCCGTCGTGATGACGGGCCGACACGCCGAAGAGCTCGCCCGCGCAGCTGCTGCGTGTGGGGTCAGCGAATCGACAACCGAGTGGCGCGACGTGCTCGAACGAGCCGACGTGGACGTCATCGACGTTTGCACGCCGCCGGGCACTCACGCGCAGATCGCCATCGCGGCAGCGCGGGCGGGAAAGTCCGTGATCTGCGAGAAGCCCTTGGCCACCAGCTACCGCGACGCCGCTGCGGCGCGCGATGCGGTGGTAGCTGCGGGTGTACATCACGCGGTGGGCTTTAACTATCGGCGGCTGCCGGCCTTGGCGCTCATGGCCGAGATGGTGGCCTCGGGCGAACTCGGGGAGATTCAGCTCTGGCGTGGGACGTGGCTGTCGGATGAGTTCTCCGATGCGAGCATCCCCTTTGACTGGCGCTTCGATGCCGCCATGGGCGGCACGACGATCGCGGATCTGGGCAGCCACTTGATCGATCTCGCGACGTGGATGATCGGTCCGATCGACGAAGTCGTCGCGACATCGTCGACCTTCACCCGCGAACGATCGATACCGGGAGGATCGCGACCCGTCGAGATCGATGAGGCGTCCTCGTCGTTGATTCGCTTCGCCTCGGGGGTGCAGGGTACCTTCGAAGTCGCACGGGTGGCGCCTCGGCGCCCGTGTGATTTTGTCGTCGAGATCAACGGCACTAAGGCCACGGCCGTTTTTTCCTACAACCAGCTCAACGAACTCTGGTTCGGCAGCGCGCAGGACGACCCGCGCCTGTACGGTCTGCGACGAATCCGCACCGAACACGCACTGCAACCCGAAACTCAGGGTTGGTGGCCGATCGGTCAGGGCGTGGGATACGACGCGAGCTTCATCAATCAAACGGCCGCGTGGGCCGCGGCGTGGCCCAGCGGAGTCTGGACGCCCGGCTTCGAACAGGGCGCCAGCGTGGTCGCCGTATGTGAAGCGATGGCACGCAGTGCGAGCGAACGGCGCTGGGTGCCAGTGCGCGAGATCGCGGGCGCCTAGGCCGGGCACGTCGCGAAGTCGGCCAGGTCCCGCGGCGTGGAATGGGTGATCTCCGGGCACATGGTGGGGTAGAGCTCGGCGGCGTGGGTTGTTGCGAGCTCGATGCGGCCCGGCGCGACTCAGAAGGTGGCGGCGTTGATGACGAAGCGGTACTTCACGTCGCTGGCGATCGTTCGCTCGAACGCTCGTTGGATGTAGTCCGCGTCGACGACCTCCACGTCACTGGTGAGCGAGTGCGTCGCACAGAAGTCCATCATCTCTTGAAGCTCCGTCATCCCTCCGGCCATGGACCCGGCGATTGAGCGGCGTTTGTTCACCAGGGTCATCGCATTGACCTCGTAGGGGCGAGCGGGTAGCCCCACGAGGACCACGTGCCCATCGACCTTGAGAAGCTCCAGATACGGGGTGAGGTCGAGGTCGGCTGACACCGTATTAATAATCAGGTCGAAGCGCCCGCGGTGTCGCTCGAACGCGTCAGCTTGCGACGTGACAACGAAGTCGTGGGCACCGAGACGGCGCGCGTCGGCCTCCTTGTCGGCGGAGTGCGAAAAAACCGTGGTCGTGGCGCCAAGGGCGGCGGCGAACTTGACGCCCATGTGACCGAGCCCACCCAGTCCGATGATGCCCACGTCCATCCCGGGCCCGGCGTTCCAGTGGCGAAGAGGGGAGTAGAGCGTGATGCCGGCGCACAACAGCGGCGCGACACCGGCGAGGTCCAGCGAGTCCGCCACGTGCACCGCGAAGTCTTCGTCGACCACGAAGTGTGACGAGTAGCCGCCGAAAGCGATCGTCTCGCCATCTCGTTCGTACCCGTTGTACGTCGGGGTGTCGCTCTCGACGCAGTACTGCTGCTCGCCGCGTAGACAGTAGTCGCACACGCGACACGAATCGACGAAGGTGCCCACGCCGATCCGAGTTCCCACCTGGAATTTCTTGGCTTCGTTTCCGACGGCGGTGACAACTCCCACGATCTCGTGTCCGGGCACCATGGGAAAGAGTGACGGCCCCCAGTCTTCGTTCACCTGGTGGATGTCGGAGTGACAGATGCCCGAAAACAGCACGTCAAAGGCAACGTCGTGGGCGCGCAGCTCCCGTCGCGAGAAGCTAAAAGGTACGAGAGTGTCCTTGGCGTGAAGTGCCGCGTAGCCGCGAGTCTCCATGTCTTCCTTTCAACAAAAAACTGTTGCGGCGCGTCACGAATCAGGCCGCATCGGTGGTGTCTTCGAGCGTATTCGAGTCGCTGCTCCGGCGAAGGAAAATACCGGGGTGCGCCT
>DATJUR010000134.1:0-9320 GCA_035502215.1 Acidimicrobiales bacterium
ACGACCCCGACGCTGATCGACTCGGCGCCGCGCTACGGGTGGGCGACGACTGGCGAGTGCTGCGCGGCGACGAGATTGGCTGGCTTCTCGCGTCGTCACTCATCGAGGGAATCCGAGAACGCGCAGAGACGATGGCCACGTCGATTGTCTCGTCCTCCCTGTTAGGAAAGATGGCCGAGCACCATGGGGTGGCGTTCGTCACGACCCTGACCGGCTTTAAGTGGCTGGCTCGCGCGGCGGGCGACGGCGTGCTCGGCTTCGGGTACGAAGAAGCCCTTGGATACGCCGTCGACGCGCGCGTGTCGGATAAGGACGGTATGTCGGCCGCGTTGGCGCTCGCCAGGCTGGACTGGGAACTCACGACGCGTGGTTCGTCACTGGCCGCACGCCTCGACGAACTTGAGGCTGCGTACGGGGTGCACTACACGAGACAGTTGGCCATTCGCGCCGAGGGAGCCGATGGTCTCACCCAGCTACGCCAGACGGTGCGCAACTTGAGCGAGCACCCGCCCGGGGACCTGGGCTCTTGTGAGGTGAGCGAGTCGGCCGATCTGGGTACGGGATTTCGCGGGCTGCGCCCCACCGAGGGGGTGTGGCTGCAGTTGGGCGACAGAGGCCGGGTGGTCGTTCGACCCTCGGGCACTGAAGCAAAAGTGAAGGCCTATATCGAGATCACACCGCCCAAGGCCGGCACACTCGACGAGCAACGTGCGCTCGCCTCACAGATCGCCGAGGCCGTGGCGGAGAGCTTGCGTGAACTACTGAGTGTCTGACTCGCGCAACGCGGCGTACCCCGGCTTGATCACGGTGTTAATCATGTTGAGGCGCGTGTCGAACTCGTAAAACGCGCTTTTGGCGGCGTTGAGCGTGAGCCACTCCATGTCCGCTAAGTTCCAGCCGAAGGCTGTCGCGCAGGCTTCGAACTCACTCGACAGAGTGATCCCACTCATCAGGCGGTTGTCGGTGTTGACGGTCACGCGAAAGCGCAGGCGCTTGAGTAAGTCGACCGGGTGACTCGCAATGGAACTCGCCGCACCCGTGTGGACGTTGGACGTGGGGCATACCTCAAGGGGGATACGTCGGTCGCGTATGTAGTTAGCCAGGCGACCCAGGTGGTACTGGCCGTTGACGTCGCCGATGTCGTCGGCGATGCGCACACCGTGGCCCAAGCGCTCGGCGTTGCAGAACTGGACCGCCTCCCAAATCGAGGGCAGTCCAAAGGCCTCGCCCGCGTGGATGGTGAGATGGAAGTCCTCGCGCTGAATCAGGTGAAAGGCACGCAGGTGCTTGGTGGGCGGGAAACCGTCCTCGGGTCCGGCGATGTCGAAGCCACACACGCCCTCGTCACGAAAGTCGATCGCCAACTGGGCGATGGTCTCACTCAACGCCGCCTGGCGCATGGCCGACAAAATTGTGCGCACGACGATACGGTGACCTTCGTTGGCCGCCTCCTTGACGCCGAGGGCGAAGCCGTCGAGCGACGCACGCACGACCTCGTGCAGAGTCAGCCCGGCGTCCAAGTGCTGTTCGGGCGCGAAGCGCACCTCGGCGTAGACGACGCCGTCACGGGCCAGATCGATCGCGCTTTCGGCGGCGACACGCTCGATCTGTTCGCGGGTCTGCATGAGTGCGGTGGTGTGCGCAAATCCTTCCAAGTACCGCACGAGGTCGCCGCCCGATGCGTCCGCCACGAACCAGCGCCGCAGCTCATCGGGATCCATGGTGGGTAGCGCTCGATAGTCGACCTCGCGAGCCAGTTCGACCACGGTCTCGGGGCGTAGTCCGCCGTCGAGATGTTCGTGGAGTAGTACCTTGGGGGCCCGGCGGATGAGCTCAGGAGTGAGGGCGACGCTGGTCATGGCACACAGGCTAGCGACGCAGCTAATCGCGAATGATCGCGACCTCGAAGTCGCGCCCGGCGAAGGCGTCGTCCTCAATCACGACCGATCCCTCGATCGCGTGGCGACCGGCAGCGAGGTGCGCGTCGTCGTCGGCGTAGAGCTGAAAGAGCGCCTGTCCCGCGCTCACGAACTCTCCCTCGCGAACGAGACAGATGACCCCCGCTCCCGCGCTCACCGAGTCTTCTTTACGGGCTCGTCCGGCGCCCAGTCGCCAGGCGGCCACGCCGACCTTGAGAGCATCGACGTCGTGGACGACCCCTGATCTCGGCGCTACGACCTCTTCGCGACGTGACGCGGGACGCAAGACGGCCTCTGGGTCGCCACCCTGGGCGGCGATCATCTCGAGGTAGATCGCGTACGCCGATCCGTCGTCAAGGTGCTGAGACGGATCGGCTCGAATGCCCACGAGCTCGCACATGATGGTCGCCAAGTCGACGGTCAGGTCGCGAACGTCAGTCGGCCCGCCGCCGCGCAAAACTTCGACCGACTCGATGACTTCGAGCGCGTTGCCGACCGCTTGACCAAGTGGTACGTCCATGGGTGTCAGGCGCGCCACCGTCTTGACGTCGTGTTCAAGCCCGAGTCGCACCATCGTGTGGGCGAGGGTGGTGGCGGCGTCGCGGTCCTTGATAAATGCGCCGCGTCCGACCTTCACGTCCAACACGAGCGCCTCGGTTCCTTCGGCGATCTTCTTGGACATGATGGACGACGAGATCAGCGGGATCGACTCGACGGTGGAGGTCACGTCGCGGAGCGCGTAGAGACGTCGATCCACGGGCGCGAGCGAAACGCCGGCCGCGCAGATCACCGCACCGACGGTTTCGAGTTGCTCGCGAATCTCGGTGGGGCTGAGCTGGGCGCGCCACCCCGGGATCGACTCGAGCTTGTCGAGCGTGCCTCCGGTGTGTCCGAGGCCCCGACCGGAGAGCTGAGGTACGGCCGCGCCGCACGCGGCGACGAGCGGAGCGAGAATCAGAGAGATCTTGTCGCCCACGCCCCCGGTGGAGTGCTTGTCGACGCTCGGACGAGAAAGGTCGCGCAAGTTGAGCCGCTCGCCCGAGGCGATCATGCAATCGGTCCAGGTGCGCAGTTCGTGGTCTTCGAGTCCGCGAAAGTAGATGGCCATCAACAGCGCAGCCATCTGCTCTTCGGCAATCTCATTCGCGTTGTACGCGGCGAGCATCCAAGCGATCATCTCGTCGGTGAGTTCGTGTCCGTCTCGCTTGGTGGCGATGACGTCCAGGGCCGAGAAGTCGCTCACGGGGTGCGTCGAACTGGCAAGTCGTCGGGACCAAATGCGTCGGGCAACAACTCGCTCAGCCTCGTGGGCTCGCGCCCTTGCCCAGCGTCAATGAGCAAGTCGCGTCCACCGAACTCGTAGAGCAACTGTCGGCAGCGACCGCAGGGCGCGATCGGTTGCCCATCGCCCGCCACGATGCTCGCCGCAATGAGACGTCCTCCCTGATGACGAGCAAGATCACTCACGAGGGAACACTCCGCGCACAGGGTCAGGCCATAGCTCGCATTCTCGACATTAGAGCCGCTAATCAAGTCACCGTTTGACGTGATCGCCGCGGCGCCGACGCTCACGCGCGAGTATGGAGCGTACGAACGGTGCGTCGCTTCGCGGGCCGTGGCGCGCAAGGTATCCCAGTCAATCGCAGGGGTGCCCGTCATGTTTCTCACTGTACACTTTGCCCTCTGTGAACAATTTATCTAGCTCTTCTCTCGTCACGTCCGAAGAGGTGGCCACCGCTCTTGGTGAACGTCGCGCGGTCGTTGCTCTGGAGACCACGATCATTGTCCAAGGGCTGCCCGGTCCGGTGAACCTGGAAGTAGCGCGAGCGTGCGAGGCCGCGGTGAGAGCGAGCGGCGCCGTGCCGGCGACCATCGGACTCTTCAATGGGTGTGTTGTCGTGGGTCTCACGATCGATGAGCTCGAACAGCTCGCGGATCCCGAACGCCACTCGGCCAAGCTCTCCGCGCGCGACTTGGGCGTTGCCCTGGCGACGGGCGCCGATGGCGCCACCACCGTCGCGGGCACGATCGCCGTCGCGCGGCGAGCGGGCATCTCAGTCATGGCGACCGGCGGTCTGGGGGGCGTGCATCGCGATGCGTCGAGCAGTTTCGATGAGTCGGCGGACTTGGCGACCCTCGCGCGGACCTCGGTGCTCGTGGTCGCCTCGGGCGTCAAGTCGATTCTCGACATCGGGGCGACGCTCGAACGTCTGGACACCCTTGGAGTTCCCGTCGCCGGGTACCAGACTCACCAGTTTCCCGGGTTTTACCGACGCGACAGTGGCTTTGCCCTTGACTGGGCGCTCGCGAGCGCCAGCGAAGCCGCGGCCGCGTTCGAAGCCCATCGTCAGTTCTCGTCCGCTGGCTTTTTGGTTGCAAATCCCGTTCCCCAGGGCCACGAGTTGGACCGCGCCCTGCACGACCAGGCTCTGGAGAACGCGCTATCGGTGGCCCGCGCCAAGGGAGTCACCGGCAAAGAGGTGACCCCGACGCTGCTTTCAGAGTTCGCTCACCACACCCAGGGCCTGAGCGTACAGGTCAACCGCGAACTCGTCGTTGCCAACGCGGGTCTCGCGGGAGAGATCGCCACGTCCCTCGCTGCGCTGTGACGAGTCGAGTGGTCGTCATCGGCGACGTCATGCTGGACGTCGTCGTGCGCCCGGTAGCGGTCCTCGCACCGACTAGTGACACAGCGTCGCGTATTCGCGTGGGCCGCGGTGGTTCGGCGGCAAGCGTGGCCCTCGCGATTGCGCGTAGCGGCCACGACGTGTGCTTCCTCGGCGCTGCGGGACGCGACGGATCGGCCGCGCTCGTACGTGACGCGTTGGAACAAGGGGGAGTGCGCGTCGACCTGGAGTACGTCGACGCGCCAACGGGCACCGTCGTCTCGCTGGTCGGCGACGACGGGCGCCGCGGCATGCTCACCGACCGCGGCGCGAACTCCCAGCTGAGCGAGACCTTCGTATTGGAGGCGCTCGCCAGGCCCTTCGAGCACCTCCACCTATCGGGATACTTGCTGCTCGACCCCTTCACGCGCGCGGTTGCGGCGTCCGCCTTGGCGTGCGCGGCGAACCAGGGCGCCACCACCTCGCTTGACGTGTGTTCGCTCGTCCCACTGCTCGCGCTGACTCCGTCGGTGTTTCTGGCGTCCGCGACCGGCGCGACGTATCTCTTCGCCAATGAGGAAGAGTCCCTTGCGCTCAGCGACACCGACGACGTGACGAGTGCGCTCGACGTTCTCGCCGCGAGCTTTGACGAGGTGGTCATCACCCGTGGCGCCAGGGGTGCGCTAGCCGCGCGCGGCGAGCACCGAGAGAGTGCGTCCGCGCTGAATGTGGTGGCCCTGGACACAACCGGAGCGGGCGACGCCGCGACGGGCGCCTATCTGGGTGCTCGGTTGAACCAGGAGTCGATTCAGGTTGCCCTTCGGGCCGCGATGGAGGCTGGGGCTCGCGCCGTGGAAACTCTGGGCGCGAACTAACCAGGTATATAGGGTTTGCCGTCGGCGGCCGGCGGACGAACCCGTCCGATAAGCCCCGCCACCACCGCGATGGTGATTAGGTACGGGAACATCTGGAGCACGTAGAGCGAGACCGGCACCTGGTAGGTGACCAGTTCGTAGGAGAGGTACACCGAGAGTCCGAAGATGATCGACGCGACGAGAGCCCCGGAGGGTCGCCACTTGCCAAAGATCATCGCCGCTAAAGCGATGTAGCCGAGTCCAGAGGTGTAACCGACCTGGAACTGTCCCTGGGTCGCCATGAAGGCGACGCCGCCCAGCCCGGCGATCGCTCCACCCAGGATCACGTTGATGTAGCGCAGGCGAATGACGTGGATGCCCACGGTGGCGGCCGCCTGGGGGTGTTCGCCCACTGCGCGTACGTGCAGACCGTACTGGGTCTTAAAGAGCGCGAAGGAGACGATGAAGATGAGCACGATCATCGCGTACCAAAAGCCCGACTGATTGAAGAAGACCGGTCCGATCACCGGGATCTTGTAGAGAAACGGGATGGGTAGGTTCGGCGCGGTGTTGCCCGTGTTGAAATTCGGGAATGGCGTGAGTACTTGGAGATTGAGGTACGACGACAGGCTCGAGAGCATGGTGACGAGCACGATGCCCACGATGATCTGGTCGGTCTGATAGCGCAGCGAGAAGAATGCCAGCAGCCAGCCGATGAGTCCCCCCACCACGATCCCGCCGACAGCCGCGTAGAAGAAGTTGCTCGTGGTCGAGGCGATCATGCTGCCGAGGAATGCCCCGGCGATGAACTGACCTTCGATGGCGATGTTCACTACACCCGAGCGCTCGCACATGATCGCCGAGAGCGAACCGAACACCAGCACCATGGTTGTCGCACTGGCCCCCACCAACAGTGAGGTGACGTTAATGAAGTTGATCGGTGACGGGCCGGGACCGCGCGAGGCCCAGATCAGGAGTGTGAACAAGAAGAGCAGCGACACAATCCCGAATCGACCCATCACGAAGCGTCGCGGTCGACGCCAGAGGACTTCAACGCCGATCAGAAGCATGAGGACGCCTAGGGAGATGTTCGTCCAGTGGGCGTCGAACGTGAGCGCTCCGGTGTGCCAGGGCGCGTTCACGATGTCCAGAGGGTCGAAGGTCAACTGGGAGTGAGAGCCCGCGTGGGTTCCCAAGCCGAAGACGAAGAACGAGAACAGTCCGATCCCGATCATGATGGCGCCGATGACGGGAGTGCGACGATTGCGAGCAACTGGCTCGCGTGGTCGCATGGCCTCGTTCACATCGTCGATCACGCTCATGAGCCCCACCCCGTCGTGGACAGCGTGATCATCGAGGTGGGTGCCTTCTTCAGTCGGAAGATCTCCTTGACGAGGACCGGTGTCGCGACAAAGAGCACGATGGCTGATTGGATCACCGTGGCCAGGTCGAGGGGGATACCGGTGAGAGCCTGCATATTGCGTCCGCCCACGCCAAGGGCCGAAAAGAGAATAGAAGCCCACACGATCCCCATCGGGCGGTTACGCCCCAGCAGCGCGATGGTGATGGCGGTAAACCCGATGCCGGCGGTCCCGATCAAGAAGCCACCATCGATGTAGTGCGTGGTGCTGGCGACCTGCACGTACCCGGCCAGACCCGCCAATCCCCCGGAGATCAAAAAGACGACGATCACGACGACTTTGGCGTTGATGCCCGAGGCGCGCGCGGCCAGCGGGTTCGCCCCGGTCACTCGAAAGTCAAAGCCGAGCGACGAGCGATTCAACAGCCACCACGCAAAGACCACCACGGCGGCCGCGACGAAGACGCCGTAGCTCACGCGCAGGCCCGAACTCGTGCCAAAGAGCGGCGAAAGAATGGCTGTGGGGTCGATTGTTCGTCCAATGTCGTTGCTCTGGCCCGGCTGTTGGAACGGCGTCGACAGCACGGCGAAGAGCAAAAACGCGTAGGTGACGTAGTTGAACATCAAAGTCACGATGACTTCGTGTGCCCCGGTGTACGCCTTGAGGAAACCCGGCACCGCGCCACAGATCATGCCGCCAATGATGGCGCCGAGCAACGAGAACGGCAGGTGAATGAACGTGGGCAGGTTGATCATCGATCCCGCCACCGAGCCAGCGATGCCGCCAATCACGGCCTGACCGTTGGCGCCGATGTTGAATAGCCCGGTCTGAAAAGAGATGCCTACGGCGATGCTGACGATGATCAAGGGGGTGGCGTAGGTGAGCGTCTCGGAGATCGGGGTCAGTGAGCCGGTCCAGTTTTGACCGGTGGTAAGGGAGTGCCAGAAGGACTGCGGATCGACGATCGACCCAGTGAAGATGTCGCGGTAGGCGGCGGCAACGTTGTTGAAGGTGACGTTGAGCGCGTGGGGAAAGCCGTCCCAGTGGTCAAATATGCCGCGCCACGCGTCAAGGACGACCGGAGTAGTCGTGGCGATGACGATGGCGCCAAAGATGAGGCCGAGCACGATGGCCAGGGCGGCGATGACCAAGGGGTTCGCCGACGAGTAGCGCTTCCACAGCGTCGGCCTGATTTCGGTGGGCGCGATCTCGTCGGTAGTGACAACTTCCTCAGACACTGGCCGACTCCATGGTGGTGCCGGCCATCAAGAGTCCGATGGACTCGCGAGAGATCGAAGGAGTGACGATGCCGCTGATGCGACCCTCGTACATCACGGCGATGCGGTCGCCCAGCGCGTAGACCTCGTCAAGCTCCGAACTCACGATGAGTGAGCCCTTGCCGCGATTGCGAAAGTCGATGATCTGATGGTGCACGTACTCAATCGATCCAACGTCGAGGCCGCGCGTGGGCTGGGAGGCGACGAGAAAGACCGGGTCGCGCGAGAGTTCTCGCGCGACGATGACCTTTTGCTGGTTGCCACCCGACAGTGAACCCGCGGGGGCCGCGATCGACGTGGTGCGAATGTCGAAGTCCTTGACCAACTTCTCAGCGTTGGCGTTGACGGCACCCAGGTTCCTCGTGCCGTGCTTAGCGAATGGAGCGCGCCGGGGAGTATTGAGGACCAGATTGTCGGCGACCGACATCGTCAGGACTAGTCCGTCACGCTGGCGATCCTCGGGAATGTGACCCAGCCCGGCGTCTAACGCCTGGCGTGGGCTGAGGTTCGTAATGTCTCGTCCTCGCAGGCGTATGCTGCCCGACTCGACGTGACGCATGCCCACGAGGGCCTCGACGAACTCGGTCTGTCCATTACCCTGGACACCCGCGAGGGCGAGCACCTCGCCCTCGGCGACATCGAGTGAGACGTGGTCCACTGCGATGAGGCCACGGTCATCCAAGACGACGAGATCGCGAATCTCGAGCGCGTTCGCGCCCGGCGAGTAGGCCGACTTTTCGACGACCAGCTGGACCTCTCGGCCCACCATCAGTGAGGCCAGTTCGGTCTCCGAGGCGCTCGGCTCGGCGGTACCCACCACCTTGCCCAGTCGAATCACCGTGATGACGTCGGCGATCGCCTTGACCTCTTTGAGCTTGTGGGTGATGAAGAGAATCGACTTGCCCGCGTCAGCCAGTGACCGCATGATCGCCATCAACGCGTCGATCTCCTGGGGCGTTAGAACGGCCGTCGGTTCGTCGAGGATCAAGAGCTCGGCGTCATGACTGAGGGCCTTGAGGATCTCGACGCGTTGCTGGAGACCCACCGGAAGATTCTCGACGACCGCCTGGGGATCGACCTGCAGCTTGAAGCGCTGAGAGAGTTCGCGAATCTCCTCGGTTGCCTTCTTGTAGTTGATGCGATTCAGCGACTTGGTGGGCTCAAAGCCGAGCACCACGTTCTCGGCCACGGTAAAGACGGGTACCAGCATGAAGTGCTGGTGGACCATCCCGATGCCGCGGCGCACTGCCTCGCCCGAGTCGGCAAACTTTACGACCTCGCCGTCGATAAGGATTTCTCCTTC
>DATJUR010000135.1:0-5325 GCA_035502215.1 Acidimicrobiales bacterium
TCGGGACCCGCGAAGTCCGCCAGCGAACCCGTCTGTGGCGAGACGTACCCAATCTTGATCGTCGAGGACTTCGCCGCCGCGGCGGCCGTCGAGACGTCGATCAGCGACGCGACACCCGCACCAGCGGCCAACACGCCCGCCGCCTGGATGCCCAGGCGTCGACCGAACTCGAACTCGCGCCAACTCGACGAGCCGCCAGCACTGCGGCCTTCCGATTCTTCCACCATCATTCCCCCCTCACGGACTATCCGAGATTTCTATCACATTATTGAACCAAATGGTGCACTAATTGAGTCACCGTCACCGCGGGCCCGAGGCGTCGGCGATCTCGGCCATGGCGCGCAGTATTCGGCGCGCGGCGAGCCCGCCCTTATCGATCTTCACGCTGACTTCGCTCGTCTCGACCTCTTCTTGTGCGCGGCGTTCCAATACGTTGAGAGCGTCCACATCTTCTTGGACGACGTTGGACTGCATTTTCATGAGGAACTCGTCGACGTCGCTGTCCTCGCGGCAGAAGTCGCGCGAGAGCGCCCAAAAGTCGTGTACTTGACCCTCCTTGGCCGGAGTGAGGCCGTAGAAGATTGTCATGTGATACGCGTGATCGTCGCCGCCATCGGGCAACGGGGGCTGGCCGACGGGCGCGATCCGCGAGTGCAGCGCGTAGAAGCCGGGCGCAAAGTACTCAATGTCCTGCCAGCGGTCGACCTTGCCCTCTAGTCCGGTCGTGCGCGAATAGAACGGCGGACACTCGACAGCATTCATGTGGCGATAGACCCGCACCACCCCCGCCTCATCATCGGTTTCCACTTCGATTGGGGTCTCGGCTACCTCGGGTGTGCCGATGGACCCCTTGTGCAGATACGTCTCGTGAGAAAGATCGAGCAAGTTATCGACCAGCAGATCGAAACGAGCGTCAATCGTTGCCACGCCCGCGACGGAGGTCCAGTGTTCGGTGTCGGTCATCCAGGGCACCGCGGGCAATCTGTCGTAGTCGGGTTCCTGGCGGCCCGTCCACATCCACACCCAGGGTCCTTGCTCCACCACCGGGTACGACTTCACGTCTGCTCGACTCGGAATGCGATCCTGGCCGGGCACCGACACGCACCTTCCCTCGCAGTTAAAGGTAAAGCCGTGATAGCCGCAGACCAACTGTTCACCCTCCACCGTGCCAAGAGAGAGCGGATATCCCCGGTGAGGGCACCGATCCGCCAAGGCGACGACTCGCCCCGACGAGCTTCGAAAGAGGGCAACGTGCTCACCCACAATCGATCGTGATAGGGGCCGCGTGGTTAACTCGGTGCTGAGCGCCGCCACGTACCAGTGATCTCGCAACACTGATCCTCCCCCTCGACCAGAGCGCACACTCAGGGCCCTCGGGCCTAATTCACGATTTGGTGTGCTATGTATGGTGACGTTACTGCGTCGCGAAGGGGAATCAATGTCACTACTGGGCACGGAGTGGAACGGGAAGATCTACCTCGAGAAGTGGATCGACGGAGGGGCCGGGAGCGCACCAGTTCTCGAACCGGCCACGGGCAACGAGCTTGGCGCCACCGGCCGAGCGTCGGTAGCGGACGTGGCGATGGCCTCGGCCATCGCCCGCTCGGCCCAAGTCCAGTGGGCCGCTACGCCCTTCAGCGAGCGAGCGGCGGTCCTTCGCCGAGCGGGCCAACTCTTCGAAGAACACGCTGAGGAGATCAGTCCGTGGAACATGCGCGAGACCGGCGCCATTGGCCCCAAGTCCGGACTCGAGGTCCACATCGCGGCCCAGGAGTGCTACGAAGCGGCCGCACTCGCCTCTCATCCCACCGGCTCGCTGCTCCAGAGCGAACTACCTCGCTTGAGCTTTTCGCGCCGCTTTCCCGTCGGCGTCGTGGGCGTGATCGCACCGTTCAACTTTCCCCTCATCCTCTCGATCCGCTCGGTGGCCCCCGCCCTGGCCCTGGGCAACGCCGTCATCGTCAAGCCCGATCCCCGAACCGCCCTGAGCGGAGGGGTGGTGCTCGCGCGGATCTTCGAAGAGGCCGGGTTGCCACCGGGCGTGCTCTCCGTGCTCCCCGGTGGCGCCGACGTCGGCGAGGCACTGGTCGTGGACCCCCTCGTGCGCGTCATCGCCTTCACCGGTTCGACCAGGGCCGGGCGTGCGGTGGGTTCACTCGGTGCCCAGCACCTCAAACGAGTCCACCTCGAGCTCGGAGGCAACTCCGCGCTCATCGTCATGGACGATGTCGACGTGGAGCGAGCGGTGTCGGTGGGTGCGTTCGGCTCATTCATGCATCAGGGCCAGATCTGCATGACCACCGGACGACACTTGGTTGACTCATCCATCGCCGAGGACTACGCGCGGGCCCTGGTCGAGCACGCCAATCACTTGCCCGTGGGTGACCCGATGTCCGGCACCGTCGCCCTAGGCCCACTGATCGACGCCACCCAGCGCGACCGGGTTCACCAGATGGTCTCGGACACCGTTGCGGCCGGTGCGACGTTGGCCGCGGGGGGCACGTACGACGAGTTGTTCTATCGCCCCACGGTGCTCACCGAGGTTCCTCGTAGCGCGCCGGCCTACGCCGACGAAGTGTTCGGACCCGTAGCACCCATTGTCGCCTTTGACTCCCTCGACGAAGCAGTAGCCCTGGCCGGCGACTCGCCCTACGGCCTGTCTCTGGGGATCCTGTCCGCCAATGGACTGCGCGCACTCGAACTCGCCAGTCGGATTCCCTGTGGCGCGATTCACATCAACGACCAGACGGTCGCCGACGAGGCCACTATCCCCTTCGGCGGGACAGGCCACTCGGGTAACGGCTCGCGAATGGGTGGGCTCGCAAACCTCGAGGCCTACACCGAGACCCAATGGGTCACGGCCCAAAGCGAGTTGCCCGAGTATCCCTTCTAGAGCTAGAGCGAGTTCAGATCGACGTAGTTGCGCGCAAGCGCCTCGGCGGTCGCGGGATTTTTAAAGACCTGGCGCAAGCGAGCCAGCTGCACTGCACTCTCGAAGGGATCGTTCGGGTACGGGTGCAGCATTTGGGTCATGTAGGTCGAGAACTCTTCGGCTCGCCACGTTCGCTCGAGGGCGAGGTCCGAATACTCCTCGAGTGGACGTTCATCGTGTTCGCGGTAGATCGCGTAGAAGGCACGGTGTAGGTCTCTCACGTCACCGAGGGCCGCGTTCATCCCCTTGGCCCCGGTGGGGGGCACAATGTGGGCGGCGTCGCCAGCGAGCACGAGTCGACCGTGACGCATCGGGGCGACCACGATATTGCGCAGTCCGGCAATACTTCGCTCGAGAATCGGACCCTCGTTGATCTCCCCCTGCCCGTCGATGGCCAGGCGAGTATGTAGCTCCTCCCATATTCGATCGTCGGGCCATTCCTCCAGGGTGTCGTGAGCGTCAATGCCCAGATAGAGCCGGCTGATGGTGGGTGATCGCATCGAATAGAGAGCAAAGCCGCGGGCGTGGCGCGCGTAGACCAGTTCGTCGTGGGCTGGAGCAGCCTCGGCAATGATGCCCAGCCAGGCGAAGGGATACGTACGTTCAAGGCGCGTCATCGAGGGCGCCGAACGGTTCGCCACGCCCAGACTCCCGTCACAGCCCGCCACGTAGTTACCCTCGAGGCGAACACTCGTAGATTCCGATGAGTAGACGACTCTGGGCTCCTTGCCCTCCAGCCCCTCGAGCTGGGTCACTTCGGCCTCGAACTCGATCGGCGCGCCCGTCGCCAGGCGCAGCGCGATCAGGTCCTTCACTACTTCTTGTTGGCCGTAGACCGTGATGGCACGTCCCTCGGTCAATTCACTCAACGCCAGTCGGTGACGCTGAGCGTCGAACCACATCTCGACGCCGTGATGCACCAGACCTTCGCGTGCCAGGCGATCCCCCGCGCCAACTTCGACCAGGAGTTCGACGATGCCGTGCTCGATCACCCCCGCGCGTACCCGTGACTCAACGTGCGCGCGGCTGCGCCGCTCGAGGATGACGTTGTCAATGCCGTCACGAGTGAGCAGGTGACCGAGCAGGAGTCCGGCCGGTCCCGCGCCGATGATGACCACCTGGGTTTTGCGGATGACGACCACGACTCTCCCATGTGACCCGCGAACGCAGGTCACGCTAATTAACTTTTTAGTGTATCCTCGCCATTATCCGACAGCGTCCACGTGGTCGCAGTGTGCGGGTTCGAACGCGGGAGGCGTTATGGCGGTGGTCGTTCGCGGTACCCCCAGGGTCGACCTTGACGTCGTGGACGCGTTTGGCTCGTATGGTACCGCTACTATCCACGAGGCCCAGGGCCGCCGAGGCCTTCTGGCCCCCCGGTTGCGCCCGATCTTTCGCCCGCTGAGAGTAGCCGGCACCGCGCTGACCTGCGAAGTTGCCCCGGGTGACAACTGGTCCTTACATGTCGCGGTCGAACTCGCTCGCCCCGGTGACCTTGTCGTGGTCACCCCGACCAGCCCGTGTGACGACGGATATTTCGGCGAGCTACTCGCGACCAGCTTCGTGGCCCACGGTGTGCGAGGTCTCGTTATTGACGCCGGGGTGCGCGACGTCGCGGAGTTAACGGCTATGAATTTTCCGGTTTGGTCAAAGACCGTGTGCGCTCAGGGCACCGTCAAGGAGACCCCCGGCAACGTGCAGACTCCCATCATCTGTGCGGGAGCTCTGATCAACCCCGGCGACGTGATCGTGGCCGACGACGACGGTGTCGTCGTGGTGCGACGCGAGGAGGCCAGTACGGTCTTGGCCGCGGCGCGCTTGCGCAGTGACAACGAACAATCCAAGCGCGAGCGCCTCGCCGCCGGCGAGTTGGGACTCGACATCTATGAGATGCGCGAGCGACTCGCCCAACGAGGTCTTCTCTACCGCGAGTGGACCAACGAGTGAGACAGACGGCGATTCGCTGTTCGGTCCTGCGCGGGGGCACATCCAAGGGCCTGTACTTCCACGCCGAGGATCTACCGGCCGACCGAGAGACCCGAGACGCCGTGTTGCTCGCGGCCATGGGATCGCCGGACGTGCGCGAGATCGACGGCATGGGCGGAGCTCACCCCCTGACCTCGAAGGTGGCGATCGTCACGCCTTCGCGTCGCGACGATGCCGATGTGGACTATCTGTTCCTGCAGGTCTGGCCGGATCGCGCCGAGGTCGCCGACAATCAGAACTGCGGCAATCTCCTGGCGGGAGTGGGACCCTTCGCGCTCGAAGAGGGACTGATCAAACCTTCCGGAGACGTGACCGCGGTGCGAATTTGGATGGAGAACACCCAGAGCCTGGCCGTCGCCCAAGTTACGACGCCCGACGGGTACGTGGAGTACGAAGGCGGTGCTCAC
>DATJUR010000136.1:0-13165 GCA_035502215.1 Acidimicrobiales bacterium
GGGGTTCACGGTTCAGGACAAGCCGCCCCTGTTGGCCGCGCGCGGGGGTCGCTGGTATCGACGAGACGAGGCGGTCATCCACCTGGGAGTCGATCCACTCTTTTCACCGGCGACCAAGGCGCATCCGGCTCTGGTCGTCGATAACTACAACGACGTCCTGACGCGCCTGATGGACGCCGACGTCCCCATTACCCCCGACGAGTCCATACCCAATCGTCGCCGTTGCCACGTGGACGACCCGGTGGGCAACCGCATCGAACTCATCGACGCGTTGAGCCTCGACTGACCGGGGTGTAGCTACTCGGGCGCCACTGGGAACCGGATGGTGAAGCGGGCGCCACCGAGTTCCGGGTCCCGGTCGACGCCCACCGAACCGCCAAACTCGGCGACCACCTGGGCCACAATCGACAGTCCCAGCCCCGAGCCGGGCATGGCGCGCGCCGCGGGAGAGCGCCAGAAACGATCGAAGATGTGCTCGTGGTCCTCGTCGGCGATGCCTGGTCCGCTGTCCGAGACGCTGACAACCCCGGCGGCCGTCGCGACCTTGATGCGACCGCCCTCGGGGGTGAACTTGATGGCATTGGTGAGCAGGTTGGAGATCGCCCGGGTGAGTCGGTCGTGTCGGGCGTTCACGAAGGAGGCCTCTTCGTCCACCTCAATGATGATGTGTTTGGTGCGCGCGTAGGTCCGCGCGGTGTCAACGCACTCATCGACGCAGTCGTCGAGGCGAAGGATCTCCAGGGCGCCGTCGGAGCGCTCGCCCCGGGCGAGTTCACCCAGGTCCGTGACCAGAGCCGCCAACTCGTCGACTTGCGCGATCATGTCTTCACTGATCTGGCGCAACTCATCGTGGCCGAGTTCGTCGATGCGCGAGAGCACTTGGGCGTTCGTGCGCAACGACGTAAGGGGGGTGCGCAACTCGTGACTCGCGTCCAGGACTAGTTGCTGTTGGAGCTTCTGACTGCTCTGAACCGAGCGCAAGAGGCGGTTGAAGACTCGTCGCAGTCGACCCAACTCGTCTTCGTCCCCTTCGACGAGGCGCCGCTCTAAGTCATTCGTGGTGGCGATTGTTTCGATCTCGTTGGTCACCTCTTCGAGGGGGTGCAGGGCCTGGCGCGCCAGAAAGAGCCCGAGGGCAAAGGCGAGCAGAAGGCCCCCGGCTGCCACGAGCATCAGGGTTGTCGTGAGTTGATTGAGCTGATCTACCTGACCGGTGATTTCGACGACGTAGAGCTCCGCTGACGTCGTCGTGATTGGTTGGCAGTCGCCCGGCGCCGAACAGCCCACGATGGTGTTGGCCGCCATCGGAACGATGAGTTCGCGAAAGTCCTGCCCGTTGAACGACACGGTGCGGATGACCTGTTTGCTCTTGCCATCGGCCACACTCATGATGGTCGCGTCGAGAGGTACGCGCGAGGCCGGCAGCGTATCTCGGTTGGGTAGCACCAGTTCGAAGCTGGCGCCGATGACGCGATCGTAGTCGTGGTCGTTCAGCGGCTGTTGCGAGGCCTCGACGAGGGATGCATCAACCGAGTGATAGAGCGCGTTGCGCGTGGTGAAGTACGAAGCGAGGCACGCGAGAATCACTGCGATGGCTGCGGCCGCCACCGTCGCCGCGATTACGCGAATACGAAATGTCACGAGGTGCGAAGAGCGTAACCAACCCCGCGAACGGTCTGAATGAGTCGCGGCTTGTCGTCTTCTTCGAGCTTGCGGCGCAGGTAGCCGATGTAGACCGCCAGCGAGTTGGTGCCCGAGTCAAAGTTGTACCCCCACACGAGATCGAGGATCTGGTCGCGGGTGAGTACCTGACGCGGATGGCGCAGGAATAGTTCGAGCAGGTCGAACTCGATCTTGGTCAGTTCGACCAGACGCGTACCGCGATGGACCTCGCGGGTCGCCGGATTGAGCGTGAGGTCCTCGAAGCGAAGCACCGTGCCGTCCACGTCGCTGACGTTGTGACGGCGCAATAGGGCTCGCAGTCTGGCCAGGAGTTCGGCCAGGTCGAAGGGCTTGACGAGGTAGTCGTCGGCGCCGACGTCGAGGCCCTCGACACGGTCATTGACGGCGTTGCGCGCGGTCAGCATCAAGATCGGTGTCGTGTCGCCCGATCGCCGTATTCGCCGGCACACTTCAAGCCCGTCGATGTCGGGGAGCTGGAGGTCAAGTACCAACGCGTCGGGGGCGCGAAGTTGAATCGACTTTAGGGCCGTAGCGCCATCTTCAAAGAGTTCGACGTCATAGTTCTCCATTCGAAGGGCCCGCCCGAGGGCGGAACGGATCGCGGAGTCGTCGTCGACGATCGCGACGTAGGAGGTGGGCAACGAGGTGGTTGACACGATGACTTTCGGTTTACTAGTTCTGAGCCTCTAGTGTGATGGCTTGGTATTAATCGTCTTCAGGGATACTTTAAGAATCTAGGAAGATTGTCGCAATTTGCGGCGTTTTGACTGTGGCGGGTAATTCAATTGGCAGAATGCCGGACTTTGAATCCGGTCGTTGGAGGTTCGAGCCCTCCCCCGCCAGCCACTGAAGTGATACGACACGATGCTCTGAAGGTCGCGGATGCCCAAAGAGCGTAAAAGCCCGGTACCGACCCCTCGCTGGTCCGGGGCATCAAGAGCGAACCTGCCGCTAGCGGCGTCGAATCGGAAAGAACCCTTAGACGCGCGGATCAAGTAGGGGGGTGTTAGGGGATATCCCCGATAGTCCCGCTTCGCTTGGGGGTCTAGCTTCATGAACTAGGAGGCGTGTCGCAAGTGGACACGGAGGCTGTCGATGGACTATCGTAAGTATGATACTGAGTATACAACCGGTGATAGAGGAGCGATCATGAGTGTGCGACACGCGCTGCTGGCGCTGCTGAGCGAAGGGCCGAAGTACGGGCTTCAACTTCGCCAAGAGTTCGAAGAGCGCACAGGTGACGTGTGGCCCCTCAACGTGGGCCAGGTGTATACGACGCTGCAGCGCTTGGAGCGCGATGGTTTCGTCGAGTCCGATGAGTCCGAGGATGAGGGCCCCCAAAAGGGTTATCGCATCACCCCCGTAGGGAAGGTCGAACTCGAAGAGTGGCTGCACACCCCGCCCGATCTGAGTGCCCCTCCGCGAGACGAACTCGTCATGAAGGTGCTAATCGCCGTGCGTCTTCCGGGTGTGAACGTCACCGAGGTGATTCAAGGTCACCGCCGCTACCTCGTCCAGTTGATGCAGCAGTGGACACGTTTGAAAGAAGACGAAGCCCGCTTTGATCTGTCCTTCGCGCTCGTGGTTGACGCCGAACTATTTCGCCTCGACTCGGTCGTGCGCTGGCTCGACACCGCCGAGGGACGTTTGAAGCGCGCCGAGTCCGAGCCGGTCGCACCCGAGGGACTGCCGATGCCCCTCACGAGAAGGAAGGCGGACATACGGCCATGAGCTATCTAGAGCTGCGAGGAGTATCAAAGACCTACGGACAGGCACCCAACGAGGTGCACGCACTCAGCGACATCAATCTGACGGTCGACGCGGGGTCGCTGGTGGCGGTGATGGGTGCGAGCGGATCGGGCAAGAGCACGTTGCTCACCATCGCGGGCAGCTTGGAGGCGCCCACGCTGGGCGACGTGATCGTCGATGGAGCGGTTTTGTCGCGGATGTCGCGTGACGATCAGGCTCGCATGAGGCGACGCTCGATTGGCTACGTCTTTCAGGATTACAACTTGCTGGCGGGCCTGAGCGCCGTGGAGAACGTGTCGCTGCCCCTGGAGTTGGACGGGGTGTCTGCGAAGAAGGCGCGAGTCGCGGGCCTGAGCGCACTCGAGGAACTCGGCCTCTCCGATCGGGCCACGCACTATCCCGACGAACTCTCGGGTGGGGAACGCCAGCGCGTCTCGATCGCCCGCGCGGTCGTGGGGGAGCGTCGCCTCCTTCTCGCCGATGAGCCCTCCGGCGCTCTGGATTCGACCAACGCCGAAGCGGTCATGCGACTCATCCTGGCGGCCTGTCGTCGAGGAGTTGCCGCCGTGGTGGTCACGCACGACGCGCAACTCGCGTCGTGGGCCGATCGGGTGGTGTTCTTGCGCGACGGGCACGTGGTCGATCAAACGCTGCCCTCGGCCGGTCCCGACTCGATTCTCGAATCCACCCCCCGTCCATGACAGTCGACATCGAAGGGCGCTCGGGTTCGCAGCGTCCGCGACACGGTGGCGTATCGGCACGACGCGCGATGGCGCGCTGGGCGTGGCGGCTGTTTCGTCGAGAGTGGCGCCAGCAGCTGTTGATTCTCGCGCTGGTGATCGTGGCGACGGCGGGCACGATTTTGGGGGCTGCGGTGTCCTCTAACTCGTCACAGGTCGCCGACTTTGGCTTCGGCACCGCTCAGAATCTCGCGTTCTTTCAGTCCGGTGGCTCACACGCCGCGGGCGCCGACGCGTCAATGAACAAGAACGCCGCCGAGCTCGAGCGACTCTATCCCCGAGGTGAAGTGATTGAAAACGAGACGCTGACCATTCCCGGTTCGATCAACACCTACGACCTGCGCGCCGAGAATCCCTCCGGCGCCTACCTGGCCCCCATGCTCTCTCTGCTCAGCGGTCACTACCCGATGAACGCGCACGAAGTTGCCCTCACTGCGGGAGTTGCCTCCGCGTTGAACGTGGGGGTTGGCGACGACGTCACCATTCTGGGCGTCACGCGACGCGTCGTGGGGGTCGTTGTCAACCCCCAGAGTCTGCTGGACGAGTTTGCGCTGGTCGTGCCGGGCCAGGTGACCTCGCCCAGCAACATCACGGTTCTCTTCGATGGGAGGCCGCCGAGTTCCAAGTCGTCCTCGCTCAGCGCCTACGTGCAAAACGTCCACTCGATTCCCACGAACGGTTTTAATCCTGAGACCATCACCATCGCGGCCCTCGTGCTGGGCATGACGCTGCTCGAGTTGGTGTCAATCGGTGGGTTCACCGTGCTCGCCCAGCGGCGCTTGCGCTCTATTGGCATGGTCGAGTCTCTGGGCGCGACCGATCGTCACGTGGGATTCGTGGTTCGCGCCAACGGTTTGGTCGTGGGCGTCGTGGGCTCAATCGTTGGTGTGCTGCTGGGATTCGTGCTGTGGTTCGCCTATCGACCCCACCTCGAGGAAAGCTCGCATCACGACATCGGCCTCTTTGCTATCTCGTGGCTTGTTGTCGTGCTCGCCGTGGTGCTCGGCATCGCCGCTACGTTCCTGGCCGCCTCGCGCCCCGCGCGACTCATCACCCAGGTGCCGATCGTCTCGGCGCTCTCGGGACGCCCCGCCGCGCCGCGCCAGATTCACCGCAGCGCGATTCCGGGGGTGGGTTTTTTCGTTGGCGCCTTTCTCCTGCTCGGGTACGCCGGCTCAGGCAATGGTGCGCAGCCTCACACGCCCGAACTGGTCCTGGGCCTCGTTGCGCTCATCCCGGGCATTATCCTGCTGGCGCCGTTTTTTCTCACCCTGTGCGCGCGAGTTGGGCGCGGGGCCCCCGTCGCCATTCGTCTCGCGCTAAGAGATCTCTCGCGCTACCGGGCGCGCTCAGGTTCGGCTCTCGCGGCGATCAGCGTGGGAATACTGATCGCCGTGGTTATCTCGCTGGTGTCGGCGACTCGATTCTCCAACGTTCTCGATTACGCCGGGCCCAACATGACCTCCAGCCAACACAACGTATACACCCCCAACGGACCCAACGGCCCGTCTGGACCGGGGGTCAACGCGCCTAGCGCCGTAAGTTCGAACACGATCGCCTCCATGCGGCGAGCGGTTGACTCGATCGCGTCGTCGATGTCCAGCCACAAAGTCCTCCAGTTGGAGTCGACCAGCGCCTCTCTCTTTCACAATGCGCCCGGGCGCAGCTGGTCGGGACCGGTCTTCGTAGCGACGCCGGCGTTGTTGCGGTTCTTTGGCATCTCGCCCTCGTCGATCTCGCCGCACGCCGAGATCCTCACAATGCGACCGGGACTCTCGGGGCTGTCAGAGATGCAGTTGACCACCCAGGGCAAGCAGGGACCATCGAACAGCGTGTGTCGGGCCAGCGACGGGTGCTACGCGAATCCCGTCATCCAAGAGGTGAGCGCGCTGCCCTCGGGGACGTCAGTGCCCAACACTGTGATTACCGAGTACGCCGTGCACAAGTTGCACCTCCAACCGATTGTCGCGGGATGGATGATCCAGGCCCCCGCGCCCCTCAGTGCCGCCCAGATCACGAGCGCGCGTTTGAGCGCGTCGACGGCGGGCTTGAGTGTCGAAAGCAAAAACAGTCTGCCCTCGTCGAACGAAGTCATCGACTGGGCGACGTTCTTCGGGGTGGTGCTCGCCCTGGGAGTGCTCGCCATGTCGGTGGGACTCATACGCAGTGAAACCGCGAGCGACCTTCGGGTTCTCGCGGCAACGGGAGCGAGTTCGCGCACTCGTCGTTCCCTCGCCGCGACGACCGCGGGGGCCCTCGGGCTCCTGGGCGCCGTCCTGGGAACGCTGGCCGCGTACGTCGGCGTGGCGGGGTGGATTCGAACGAACACCCTCAACGGCGGTCTCGGTGCCCTGGGGGCGGTCCCGGTGAAGAATCTCGTGATCATTGTGCTCGGCATGCCCCTGGTGGCGGCTCTGGGGGGATGGATCTTTGCGGGGCGCCAGCCCCCGTCGCTGTCGCGTCAACCAATCGAGTGAGACGCGTGGTGAGGCCCTGAGGCGAGGCGTGCGCGGCTTCTTAGTCTCGGGCTGATTGGATGTCGACCCGAGAGATCGCCAGATAGGTCACCAGCACGAAGACCGCGCCGAAGAAAACCAGCGCAGTCGGGCCGTCGCCGAAGTTGATGCCGCTGATGGCTTGGGACTTGGAGATGTAGTCAGCGAACGAGGCCCCTAAGGGACGAGTGAGGACGTACGCCGCCCAGAACCCGGCGATGCGATTGAACCCGAGGTACCAGGTCGCCACCGCCGGCACCAAGATCAGTGCGCTAAAGAGGATGCCCGAGGCGAGATAGCCCAGGTTGAGCGACGTGGCCGTGAAGTCGCCCAGAGCTGTTCCGAGGGCGAAGGTCGCAAAGACCGTGGCCCAGTAGTACGCCTCGCGTCGCTGGGTCACGATGCTGTGAATCGAGAGCGTGCCTTCGCTTCTCTGCCAGAACACAAAGACGAGGGCCAAGACCGCGGCCCAGAGCAACGTGGTGCCGATATAGGGGATCCCGACGTCGAGGTGCAAGAAGTCCGAGACCCCGGTGCCGAAGATCGCGATCGCGAAGGCGAGGAACCAGTAGCTAAAGGCGCGATAGCGCCGGGTCGAGAACTGCCAGAAGAGACCGAGCACGAACACAGCGAGTTCGGTGCCGCCACCTTTGATGTTGCCCCACGTCTTGAGATAGTCCGACGTGGCCTCGCCACCGGCGGTGGTGAGAATCTTGGCGACCCAGAACCAGATGATCGTCTCGGGCACCTTGGCCGCCACAGGTGCGGGGAAGAACCGACCGAGGATGGGTACGTCATCGCGCGCGCTCCTCGGTGCGCTCGGGGCCGAGAACGACGCTCGGCGATGCCGGGCCCGCGACACCTAGGCGCACCTTGGAACGACGGGACTCACGACCAGCAAGGCTAGGGGCCGGCCCTGACGATTCGATGAACGACTGATACCTTCGACGCCATGCGGGTCCTGGTGGCTGAGGATGACGCCAGCTTGCGACGAGTTCTTCACAGTGGGCTCGTCGAAGCCGGCTACGTCGTGGACGCCGCCACCGATGGTGACGAGGCGTTGCGCTATCTCGGCGCCCATGAATACGGCGCGGTCATCTTGGACTGGCGAATGCCCGCGACCTCGGGACGTGACGTCCTGGCGATCGCGCGGAGTCGCGACGCGCACACGCCCATCGTGATGTTGACTGCCCGCGACACCCCCGAAGACCGCATCGATGCCCTCGACGCCGGCGCGGACGACTACATGGTCAAGCCCTTCGACTTTGGAGAGTTACTCGCTCGCCTGCGCGCACTGCAGCGACGCTCGAGCGAGAGCCGCAACCCGATCTTGTCGTGCGGGTCTCTACGGATCGATCCCTCGACGCACCAAGTGTTCGTGCACGAACGTGAACTGCGACTTACCCCGCGGGAGTTCGCCATCATCGAACTCCTGGTTCGCAAGGGTCCGAGCGTGGTCACCCGTCGGACCATTGCGCTACAGGCCTGGGCTGAAGAGTCCGACGCCGTGGGCTCGAACACGATCGAAGTACACATCGCCCGGTTGCGCTCAAAGCTCTTGGGTTCGGGGGTGCGCGTGGAGACCGTTCGCGGCGTGGGGTATCGCGTGGCGGCATCGTGAGTCGCGCGTCCCCACCGCCGGGGACCGGCGCGACGACCAACGAACTACGCGCCAACGCCCGGCGGGTCGCGTTGCGCGCGACCCTGGTGGCGTTGGTCGGTGGCGTGCTCATCTGTGCGATCGCGGACATCGTCGCGGTCCAGCGGGTGTCGCGCTCGCTGGACGCCGCCCTGTCGAGACGAATCACCGACCTCGAGACCCAGTCCTCGCCGTCGCTGGCGACGTTCGTGAGCCACTACCGCCACACGCCGTCCTCTGACGTGCCGGACTTTGACGCGTCGACCTTCCTCGAGTGGATCGTCCCGTCGGGCTCAACGACGGCGCTTCGCTTGAATGACGGCACGCCGAGCTTGCCAAAGGGCGACCGCGGGTTGTCGCACTTGCAGAGCGCCACGATCGAGGGTCGACCCTACCTTCTCGAGGGGACCACGCTGAGCGGTGGACACCTGATCGTGGGCGAGAGCACGGCCGATGACGGTGACGTTCTCTCCACCTTGCTCGTGGTCCAGTCGATCTTGGCGCCCCTCGCGCTCCTGGCCCTCTACCTCGTCGCGACGACGATCGGGCGCCGAGCGGCCGCCCCGATCGATCGAGCTCGTCGTCGCCAGCTCGACTTCGCCGCGGACGCCTCGCACGAACTGCGAACTCCCTTAAGCGTGATTCAGGCCGAGGTGAGCCTGGCGCTCAGTGCGACGCGCTCGGCCGATCAGTATCGTGACGCGCTCGAGCGGGTGAGCGCCGAGACGGGCCGCCTGCGAAAGATCGTGGACGACCTCTTGTGGCTCGCGCGCCTGGACTCCATTCCCGAGGGCTCGGAACACGAACTCGTCGACGTAGCGATTATTGCGGCGAACTGCGTGGATCGTTTCGGCGCCGTGGCGGCGAGTCGTGACATCACACTCGGTTTTGTGCGGGACGGCTCCTTGGAACCCCTCGTGATGGCCCCCGCGGAGTGGCTAGACGAACTCGTGTCGGTGCTGCTGGACAACGCCACCCGTCACGCGCGCGCTCGAGTGGACGTGCGCGTGAGCGCCACCGGCCCGCGGGTGAGCGTGAGTGTGGACGACGACGGTCCCGGATTCGGTGCGGGCGACCACGAGCGACTTCTCCAACGCTTTCACCGGGCGAGCACCGAGCCGGGCGGAGCGGGACTGGGACTCGCCATCGCCGGCGCGGTTGTCTCGGCGACCAAGGGCGAGATCGACCTTGGAACCTCAGAGTGGGGAGGGGCAAGGGTCTCCGTGTCCTGGCCGCGGCGCCCCGTGGAGACGGGGCTGTCCGCACCAGAGCTCAGGACGTAGGGCGCTAGGAACGCTCGAGACGCAACTGGCGAAGCCGATGCACCACGAAGACCGCGATGACGACGATCACCACGCCGGCCGCGAGATAGCCCACGTAACTGAAGTCGGTGATCACCCGGTGCCAACTCGCGCCCACTCCGTAGCCGATACCGGCGAGCGCCCCGCACCAGATCACGCTGGCACTCGCGGAGAACGCGACGAACTTGGTCAGCGACATCTCGCCGATGCCCGCGGCGATCGAGACGAAAGATCGAACCAGCGGAATGAAGCGGCCAAAGAAGACCACCGAGTCGCCGCGGCGGCCAAACCAGGCCTCGGCCCGGTCGAGGTCCTTGTGGGTCAAGAGCACGTACTTGCCGACGCGATCGACGAGGGACCGTCCGCCGAATCGACCGATGGCGTAACCGATGAGCGAGCCCGCCACCTCGCCCAGCGCCGCAAAGACGATCACCAGGGCGAGGATGAGGTGATCGTGATGACCCGACACGAACTGGCCGCTGGCCAATACCCCGGCGTAGCCAATGGCGATCTCGGAGCCCACGGGAATGCCGAGGGCCGCGAGGGCGGTAATCCCGACGAGCGCGAGGTAGCCCCACGACGCAAGAAAGTGTTCCATTACCTCACCTCATTCGCCCGCGCGCTGCGGTACCTCTCCAGAATGCCCGATACAGCCTGACGATCAGGTGAACGTCCGCCGGGACTTCTCGCGCTAGAAGCAGACCTCTTCGATCGCGCGGGCCAGCAAAACCGGCTGATCACCCTGGATCGAGTGACCCGCGCCCTCGATGTGCACGACGGTCGCCTCGGGTTGGAGGTGGCGCAGTTGCGCCTCGTCCTCGTCGTCCACGACCGAACCCGTAGCCATGCCCCGTAGCAGCGCGATGGGTACGCGCAACGACTCCACCCGAGCCCACAAGTCGGTGACCGGTGGTGCCTCGAGCGGTGCGGGACCGTGTCGTTGGTGGCGCCAGACCCACGTGCCGTCGGGTTGTTGGATCGCGTTATGCAGGATTCCCCGCCGTAGCGAGGACACCGAGCGCGTCGGATTGTGCGCCATGGTGCGCGCCAGGAGTTCATCGAAGTTCTCGAACGTGGCGGGTCCGTTTACAAAGTCTGTGATGTGGCGGGCCTTGTCCGCGTTCACCCCCGGCGTGATGTCGACGAGGACCAGTTTTGTCACGAGGTCCGGTCGCTCGCTGGCTACGAGCAGAGCCGTCAAGCCTCCCAGCGACATCCCCACCAGCGGCACGGCGTGCTCGCTGACCTGCTCGATGGCGCGTGCGACGTCGCGCGCGTGACTCGCGATAGCCGAGTTCCCGTAGGGGGACGGGTCCGAGTGACCGTGACCGGGTAGATCAAGCGCGATGAGCGGCCGCTGCAACGAAAGGGCCACCGTGTCGAAGGTGTGGGCGTTCTGGGCGCCGCCGTGGATCAGAACGAGTTCGGGGTCAGCCTCGCCCCAGCGCAAGCCGCTGACCTGTCGCAGTCCGTCGACCGCCACGAAGAAACGCTGCACCAAAGGGATCGCCACGTCAAGGTTCCACTCGGCGGCGTTCTCGCTAAAGAGAGAAAACTCGTCGTAAGAATTGTCACTCACGCACCGAAGCGTAGGGGATTCGCTGCTAGAGATAGAGGGGTGAAGCGCCCTACCTGTGTCGTCGTGCTCGCCGCGGGCGAGGGGACCCGGATGCGTTCGGCGCGCCCCAAGCCCCTCCACCAGCTCTGCGGTCGCGCGATGGTGCGCTACGTGCTGGACGCGGCGGCGCACGACGACGTGCGCGCCACGATCGTCGTGGTCGGTCATCACGCCACCTGGGTCGAAAAGGAACTGAGCGAAGGCGCCTCCGCGCGTCGTCCCCTTACCTTTGTCGAGCAGCGCGAACAGCTCGGCACCGGACACGCAGTGTCGGTCGCCCTAGGGGCCATTGACGAGGCGATCGGCGACACCGACGGCGACGTACTGATCGTGCCGGGCGACACGCCCCTGCTCAAGTCCACCAGCGTGTCCCAACTGCTCGACGTGCACCGGGATCGACAAAGTGCCCTGACGGTTCTCAGCGCCCACCTGGATGACCCGACGGGGTACGGGCGAGTCATCCACGCCCGAGACGGGTCTTTGGAGCGCATCGTCGAAGAGCGCGACGCGCGCGAGAGCGAGCGCGAGATCAACGAAGTCAACACGTCGATCATGGTGGTTCGCCAGAGTCTGCTGGGACCGGCGTTACGCCGCGTCGGTCGCCACAACGCTCAACAGGAGTACTACCTCACCGACTTGATTCAAGAGCTTCACGACATGGGTCACGTCGTGGCGTCCTGGCAGCTCGACGACGCCAACGAGGCCCTGGGGATCAACGACCGCCGCCAGCTGGCCCGGGCTGAAAAAGTGTTGCGCGCACGAATCAATGATCGCTGGATGTCGCGCGGGGTAACCATGTGGGACCCGAGCCACACCTACGTGGACGCCGACGTGGAACTGGCCCCCGAAGTGACACTGCTGCCGGGCACGATTCTTAAGGGTCACTGCGTCATCGCTCACGGCGTCACCATCGGACCGAACGCCTATTTGAGCGACACCGAAGTCGCCGAAGGAGCCACGCTCGCCAGCGTGGAGGCGACGCACGCGCGAGTGGGAGCCGACGCCCGCGTCGGATCCTTCGTCGTGCTCTCGCCGGGCGCGGAGGTCTCGACCGGAGAGATCGTGGCCCCCTTCAGTCATCGCTCCCACTGAGCCGCGCTTTCACCTGTACAGTCGCTGTGTGGAATCCCTGGCCAAGCGGCGGCTCGTGATCGTGTCCGGGCGTTGCCATCCAGCCCTCGCCCAGGACGTGGCCGACCTCTTGGGGGTGGATCTCACCGAGGCCAACTTGCGCGAGTTCGCGGACGGCGAGATCCACTGTCGCATCGATGAGTCAATCCGCGGCGCGCACGTGTTCATTATGCAAACGCACGCCTCTCCGGTCAATGACTCGGTCATGGAACAGCTCATCATGATCGACGCCGCTAAGCGGGCGTCGGCCAAGAGCATCACCGCGGTCGTGCCCAACTACGGCTACGCCCGCCAGGACCGCAAGACGGCCGGTCGTGAGCCCATCACGGCCAAGTTGGTAGCCGACATGCTCCAGACCGCCGGCGCCACGCGGGTGCTCTCGGTGGACTTTCACTCGGGACAGATTCAGGGCTTCTTCGATGTGCCCGTCGATCACCTCGTCGCCGCGCCCGTCCTGGAGGGATATCTCAAGGCAAACGCCAACCCCCACGAGTTGGTGGTGGTGGCCCCCGATGCGGGACGCGTGAAGGTGGCCGAGCGCTACGCCCAGCACCTGGGTTGCGACCTCGCCCTGGTGCACAAGACGCGCCCGAGGGGGGCGCTCAACGTGGCCGAAGCCCGCCACATCGTCGGTGACGTCGAGGGACGCCACTGCGTGCTGATCGATGACATGATCGACACCGCCGGCACGATCGTGGCCGCGTGTGATCTTCTCAAGGCTCACGGGGCCGAAGACATATGGGTGATGGCCACCCACGCCGTCTTCTCACCCCCGGCGGTGGAGCGACTCTTCAACGCGCCGATCTCGC
>DATJUR010000137.1:0-4263 GCA_035502215.1 Acidimicrobiales bacterium
GGTCAACGCGATCACGGAGGGACTTTCACGGAGGTGAAACTCTCCCAGTAGCTAGGACCTCGTAATCTCGACGACCGGGATGACGCGCGTCGTCTTGTCTTGGTACTCACCAAATCCAGGGAAACGCTCGGCCTGAATGGCGTAGACGCGATCGCGTTCATCTCGCGCGAGGGGAGCGGCAATAGCCGCAAACACCTCGTCACCCAGTTCGACGGTGACGTGGGGATTGGCCACCAGATTGTGATACCAGTCGGGGCTGGTGTCGGCACCGGCCTTCGAGGCGAATACGTAGAGGTGGCCGTCGAGCTCCAGATACATCATGGGGTTCACCCGCTCCACGCCGCTCTTGGCGCCGGTGGTGTGCAGTAGCAACATGGGCGCGCCGGTAAAGTTGCCGCCGAGTTGACCGGCGTTGGCCCGGAACTCCTCGATGACCGCGCTGTTGTAGTCGTTGACATTGCTCACGATGCCTCCTTGGTCGTCTGACCTCACAGTACTCAGCGCGTCCGCGGCCACGTCGACGTCGACGTCGTGATCGTGATGATCCTGGGGCAGTGGCCTACTCTCGAGTCATGTGTCGAAACATCACTACCCTGCGCGGGCTGGAACCCCCCGCAACTTTGGAAGAGATCCGGGCGGCTGCCCGCCAGTATGTTCGAAAGGTCAGCGGGGTCACCACGGTGTCCGCGCGGACGAGCGACGCGGTCGAAGAGGCGGTGGAGGTCATCGCCCAAGCGACGGTGCGTCTGTTGGCGGAGTTGCCCGCGCGCCAGCAGCCGCCGGCTACGGTGCCGCCACTGCGCCGAGTGAGTCTCCCGCGCGAGCGGTCCTCGCCCTAACTTCAAGAGCCGTCTCAAGCGTTGGTAACTACGATGGCCCCAGTGTCTGCGACCCAAGTTCTGTTTCTGGCGTTTCGTAACCGCAGCGATGCGATCGAGTTGGCGCACGAGGCGACGGACCAGTTGGCGCGCGAGGGGATTACATCGTCCCTGCACCTCTTGGACGATCCCCAGGGAGCGTGCGTCGACCTCGATACCGTCGTCGTGAGCCTTGGGGGCGACGGGACGTTCTTGCGCGCGACCCGTTTGGCGCACGGCGTGGGTGCGCGCGTGGTAGCCGTCAACCTCGGCCACGTGGGGTTCCTCTTAGACGTGCCCTCAACGGAGATCGTGGCGCACGTCCGGCTGGCGCTATCCAGCGACGTCGTGACCGAACGCCTCGCGCTGCAGATCAGGGTGTCGGACCGTGACGCAAAAGAGTTTGCGCTCAACGAAGTAGTGGTCGAGCGAGCGAGTCCAGGACACATGGTCAAGGTCACGACGTTCGTCAATGACACAGAGTTTCTGACCTACTCGGCCGATGGCGTCATGGTCTCGACGCCCACCGGCTCGACCGGCTACAACTTCTCGGCGGGAGGACCCGTGGTCGACGCGGCGCTGTCGGCGATGATCCTCACACCCATCGCGCCGTACTTCACCATCGATCGATCGATCGTGGTGCCCGACGACCGCGTGATTCGACTGGTCGTTGACGACAAACCAGCGGTGCTCGTCGCAGACGGTCAGACGATCGGTCCGCTGGAGCCCGGTGAGTTCATTGAAGTGCGCCAGAGTCCCACCCCCGTGCGCATCGCTGGCACCAGGAGCTTTGATCTGGCCACGCGGTTGCGCCGGGGCCTTCGAGAGGGTCATGCCTAAGGCGCAGCTCGTCGAGTTGTACGCGCACAAGCTCGGAGTTATCGACGACGCCCACCTCGAGTTTGGCCCCGGATTCAACGTGCTGACAGGCGAGACGGGCGCGGGCAAGACCCTCTTGGTGGGAGCCCTCGACCTGTGTGTGGGCAGTGAGGCCAGTGCCGCGCGCTACGCCATCACCAGCGATACCCGCGCGACGGCCCTCTTCGTGCGCCCCGAGGGTCCTGAAGTCGCGCTCGCCCGAGAGGCCACAGGATCGGGTCGACTTCGGAGTCTGGTGAACGGCTCGATCTCGAGCGTCGACGCTCTACGCACGATTGCCCAAGACCTCATCATCATTCACGGTCAACACGACTCTCTGCTGCTGAAGAGTCGTAGCGAGATCGTGCGCTTGATCGACGAGTCCGGGGGTGTTGAGACGAGCGAGTTGACAGAGGTGCGCG
Organism: Acidimicrobiales bacterium; assembly: GCA_035502215.1. GTDB lineage: Bacteria > Actinomycetota > Acidimicrobiia > Acidimicrobiales > RAAP-2 > RAAP-2. Next base: position 2,138 of record DATJUR010000137.1, read on the forward strand.
GCCGACTGCGCGAGGCCCTGCAGACCCGAGAATCCTACGGCGGAGACGCCGCGGCTCGGGATCGAGAGCGCGACTACCTCACCTACCAGATCGCGGAACTCGAAACGGCGCACCTGACATCACCCAGTGAGCTAGAGGATGCGATGAGTGAACTCAGTCGTGTCACGGGGTTGCGCGACGATCACGCGTCCATCGTCGAGGTGGTCGAACTCCTTGACGGGGACAGCGACGACGCCGTCTTGCCCACCTTCGCTCGCGGCCTGTCGCGCCTGCCCGACGGCGAGGCGTACCACTCGATTCGAGGCGCGTTCAACGAGGTACTGGTGCGGGCTCGAGACTCCGTGCACGAACTCGCGGCCTTGGCCGACCCCGAGTCGTTTGATCCTCACGTCATCGAGAGTCTCGAGAGTCGAGTGGGGCTTCTCCAGCGCGTGGCCAAAAAGTATGGAGGGTCCCTGGCTGAGGCGATGCGCGCTCTGGACGAACTACGCGTGCGCGCGAAGAGCCTTGATGAAGCGAGGGAGCGCATTGACGGCATTGACCAGGAGATACACGACCTTATGCAACGCGAACGCGACCTGGCTGAGCGAGTACGGGGCGCGCGCGAAGTGGCAGCCGCCCACCTCTCAGATCGTGTGCAGTCTCAGTTGGCGCGCGTGGCCCTGGCTCACGCCAACTTGCGTTTCGTCGTGGCGGGCGAGGACGGATCCGATGCCCAGATCCTGTTTAGCTCCAACCCGGGTCTGAGCGAAGGGCCTCTCTCGGCCCTCGCCAGCGGCGGAGAGTTGAGCCGGGTGCTTTTGGCGCTGTCTCTCGAAACGGCCCACCGAGACGTGGTGGCCGTGTTCGACGAGATCGACGCGGGACTGGGGGGCCAGGTGGCCCAGCAGATTGGCGAGTGCCTCTACGAAGTGGGGCGACACCAACAGGTGCTCGCCATTACTCATCTCGCCTCGGTGGCGGCGCGGGCGGACCACCACTTTGTTATCGAAAAGATCGTGTCGCACGGGACCACCTCGACGACGGTGCGCGAGGTGAAGGGCGACGAGCGGGTTCGTGAAGTCGCTCGCATGCTCGCGGGTGACACCGTGACCGAGGAGTCGCGCGCCCTCGCATCACAACTACTCGAAAACTCACTGGAGGGTCGCACCGCGTCACAGTCCTCTCGCTAAGATGGTGTTCCGTGAGAAGCGCGGCCTAATGGCGAAGTACGTCTTTGTTACGGGCGGAGTATCAAGTTCCCTCGGCAAAGGACTTACGGCCTCCTCACTCGGACGACTCTTAAAGTCCCGGGGTTTGCGAGTCACAATGTGCAAACTCGACCCCTACCTCAATGTCGACCCGGGGACTATGAATCCGGGTGAACACGGCGAAGTCTTCGTGACCGACGACGGGGGAGAGACGGATCTTGACCTGGGTCACTACGAACGCTTCATCGATGAGTCGCTCTCGAAGATCTCCAACACCACGACGGGATCGATCTACTCGAACGTGATCGCCAAGGAACGTCGCGGCGACTACCTCGGCAAGACCGTCCAGGTCATTCCTCACGTCACCGACGAGATCAAGGAACGAATTCGCCGTCAGGCGGGGCTCGGCGCGGACGTGGTCATTGTCGAAATCGGCGGCACGGTGGGTGACATCGAGATCGTCCCCTTCATTGAGTCGATTCGCCAGTTTCGCCGCGACGCGGGTCGTGACAATGTCTGTTACATTCACCTCACGTTGGTGCCGTATCTGGCTCCCTCGGGCGAGCACAAAACCAAGCCCACCCAACACTCCGTTACTGAGCTTCGCTCGCGGGGCATTCAGCCCGATGTGATCGTGTGCCGCAGCGACCAGCCGATCTCCGATGGCCTCAAGCGCAAGATCTCGCTGCTGTGTGACGTGCCGGTGGACGCCGTCATCTCGGCCGTCGACGAGGCCAGCATCTACGACATCCCGATTACCTTGCACCACGAAGGTCTCGACACCATGGTGTGCAACACACTGAATATCGATCTCGAGGCGCACCCGATCGACCTCAACGCGTGGGAGAAGGTGGTGCGACGGGTTCACACGACCACGCGAACCTTGCGCATCGGCATCATTGGCAAGTACGTCACGATGCCCGACGCGTACCTGAG
>DATJUR010000138.1:0-4514 GCA_035502215.1 Acidimicrobiales bacterium
GCATGACCGGCAGTTCGTCGGCCGTGGACGGAGCGAAGATCGTCATATTGGGAATTGCGAGGCAGAGCACGATGTCGAGAAGCCCGTGGTGACTCGGTCCGTCGTCGCCCGTGATACCCGCGCTCTTGAAGACGAAGACGACGGGCAGGTTCAAGAGACCGACGTCCAGGTGAGCCTGATCGAAGGCGCGGGAGAAGAATGTGGCGTACATGGCCACGATCGGCTTGAGACCACCCATCGCCATGCCCGCCGCGGCGGTAACCGCGTGCTGCTCGGCGATGCCGACATCGAAGAACCGCTCGGGATAGCGACGCTCGAACTCGAGCAGTCCGGTAGGCCCGGCCATCGCGGCGGTAATGGCGACGATGCGCCCGTCGCCCGCCGCCTCTTTCACCAGAGACTCGGAAAAGACTTCGGTAAAGGAAGTCGCCGGCGCGCCAGCCACCTGGGCGGCGGGCAGCTTGTAGTCGTGCATCTTGAGGTCGTCGCTTACCGCAGGCTGGTAGCCGCGGCCCTTTTGGGTGATCGTGTGCACGACGATCGGTCCGTCCCAGTCCTTGGCGCTGTGAAGCGCGGTTTCGAGGGCCTGGATGTTGTGGCCGTCGAAGGGACCGACGTAGCGCACGCCGAGGTTCTCGAAGAACGTGTGGGGCGTCACCATTTCGCGTACCACGGTTGTGAAACCGTCGATGCCGTAGTACGCGGCCTTGCCTACGCGCGGCAGATGGGGCACGAGGCGGCGCAGTCGCTCGCGAAACGTGAGGTAGCGACGGTTCATGCGCAGTGAGGTCAGCGACTCCGAGAGTTTCGAGACGGTGGGAGCGTAACTACGTCCGTTGTCGTTGAGCACGATAACCACTCGTTCGTTGGAGTGGCCCAGGTTGTTGAGTGCCTCGTAGGCCATGCCACCGGTCAGTGAACCGTCACCCACCACCGCCACGACGTGGCGCGAACCGCCGTGCCCGGCGAGTTCGCCTCGTTGTTTGAGGGCGACCGCCAGACCGTGGGCGTACGACAGGGCGGTGGAGGCGTGACTGGACTCGATCCAGTCGTGCTGGCTCTCCGAGCGATTCGGATAGCCCGACATACCTCCGCGCTGGCGCAGGTTCTTAAAGCCGTAGCGGCGTCCCGTGAGGAGTTTGTGGACGTAGGCCTGGTGCCCGGTGTCCCAGAGCAGGATGTCGTGGGGTGAGTCGAAGACTCGATGCAGGGCGATGGTGAGTTCCACTACGCCCAAGTTCGACCCCAGGTGTCCGCCCGTTTGGGTGACGCTCGAAATGATGAACTCGCGAATCTCATCGCTGAGCTTGTCGAGTTGGTGATAGGAGAGCGGTCGAAGGTCGGCGGGCGTTTCGATCGACGGCAAGATCACGGCAGCAAGCCTACCGTCGTGAATGACGACGAATCTGGGCTGGCGAGGGACCTACGAGGGTGGCGAGTTGGTGCGCCCGCTCACGTTCTACGCTCAATCCATGACCTCGCGCGTTGCCAACATCACCTTCGACGCACGCGACCCAATCGCTCAGGCTCACTGGTGGGCTCGGGTCGTGGACGACTTTCACCTGGTACCCGAGGGTGAGATGAGCGAGGAGGACGCCGAACTGCGCGGACCGGGCGGCAGATCCCTGGAGTTCATCAAAGTGAACGATCCCAAAGTTGTCAAGAATCGCGTGCACTTGTGTCTGCGACCCGTGGGATCGACGTGCGACGCCGAAGTCGAGCGGATCGTCGCCCTGGGAGCGACCGTTGTAGACGACCGTCGGGGGTTGGTCGATGGTGGGTGGGTCGTGCTCGCGGACCCCGAGGGTAATGAGTTCTGTGTCCTGAGAACTTCGGCCGAAGATGCGGGGATCGTCTAACCCCGACGAACTAGTCCGACGTGGACGTTGACGAGGTCGCCGGGCTCGTCGACGTGCTGGGGGACGCTGACGTGGGCGCAGGGGAGCTGGCAGAGGTGGATGAGACCGACGCCGTGTCGCTCGTGGCCGGAGAGTCCGACTTGGTTTGGGACCTTGGCGCTGAGGTGCGACTGTCGTTCTTGTAGAACCCGCTGCCCTTAAAGACGATGCCGACCGAGGAGAAGACCTTGCGCAACTCTCCGCCGCAGTGCGGGCACTCGCTCAAGGGAGCGTCGGTGAACTTTTGGACGGCTTCAATGTGCTGGTGACAGTGCTGGCACTCGTATTCGTAGGTGGGCATGACCGACTCCGGTTACACAGATTGAAACGCGAGTCTACCGGTCTCCTGTTGATCGCTGGTCGGTCGCCTAGCATGACGCGGTGGACGATTTCCACCAGCTCAGGCGCGGCGGACCAGCGGGAACGCCCTTTCCCCGCGACGTCGGGCCGGGCGAAGTCAGCCAGCGACGCGCCCTGGCGCGCGGACGAGTGAGCATGCTCGCCTCCACTACGGAGGCGGTCGCGGCCAACACCCTCAATAAGGGCGACGTCCTGGCGACCGCGCGCGTCGCGGGCATTCAGGCCGCCAAGAGCGCCGTGTCCCTTTTGCCAATGGCTCATCCGGTGCTCGTCGGCAACGTCTACGTGAACTTTACGATCGGCGACACCTTTATCGAGATCGAAGCGGGCGTCGACACCATCGATCGGACCGGGGTGGAGATGGAAGCGCTGACCGCGGTCACGGTGGCCGCGCTGACGATCTACGACATGTGCAAGTCTGCCGACCGCACGATGACGATCGATCAGGTCGCCCTGTGGGAGAAGTCGGGGGGTCGCTCGGGTACGTGGCGCCGCGACGATACATCGGGCGGCGCCACGGTGGGGACCTAGCTCGTTCGCCACTACTCTCGTTGCGATGAGTACCATTCGCGGCGGCGTGGAGCAGAGTCGTGAGCGCCTGGTGGCGCTGGTTCTGTTGTTGCAGCGCGCGTGGCAGTACGGGGCCTTGACCCAAGAAGAGATCTTGCGCGAGTTGACCATCGACGAATATCCCGTGGCCGCCAAGGGGCCGCGGAAAATTCGCGCCTACGAGGGCACGGACTCCACGGTTCGTCAGAAGTTTGAGCGCGACAAGGCGCGGATACGAGAGTTGGGCTTCGTGATTGAGACGGTCGCGAACGAGGACGGGCTGGTGGGCTACAAGATTGATCCGTCGAGTGGCTACGCCCCACCCATCTACTTCACGCGCGACGAAGAGCGGGTGGTTCGTCTCGCCCTGCGGTTTTGCGGATTCGGTAAGTCGGGGGCCTTCAGCGTCTTTAACGACGTGGCGGCCAGCGACGGTGGACTCGAGGTCTCGAACTACTACACGCCCGTGCTGCGGGCCCTCAACCTTCGGCGGGTTCTTTCCTTTGACTACCTCTCGGCGGTGGACAAGAACCGGGTCGTTGAGCCGCTAGTGATTGACGTCTTTAACGGTGCGACCTATCTGGTGGCCCGCGTTCGTGAGACCCGCGAGATCAAGGGCTATCGCTTCACTCGAATGACCTCAATGCCCGAAGTCCTCGACGAACCCTTCGAGGCCACCGATAACGACGTAGAAGTGGCTCGAGCGTGGCGTCCGGAGTACGCCAAGTCACTGCAGCCCTTCGACGTGGTGGTCTCGACGAACGAGGCGTACGCCGATCTCCTGGTGCGCCAGTACCCCCAGGCCGTGGCGGCCGCGAAGAAGAACGGATCGGTCGAAGTGGGTATGACCTTCGAGAACCCAAGGGCGGCGCTGCGATTCGTGCTCGACGGGGCCGATCGCGTGCGACTACAGTCACCCAAGTCGCTGAAGGCTGAACTCCAGGATTGGTTAAGTGACGTGAACCGCGGCGACGTACCCTCGGCGTCGCAGTTGGTCTTTGAATCGGCCCCGGCCAACGATGTTCTTGGTCAGACGCTCCAACTGTTGCACGCGGTGTACGCGAGCGACGACGGCCTGCGCATCAGCGAACTCTCGCGGCGCTTTTCGCTCTCGCCGGACCACGTGCGGCTCATCATGGACCGACTGGTCTCCTTAGAACCCATGGCGGACTCGGTCGACGGCACCAACCGCTTTCCGGCCCACGTGCTCAAAGAGTGTGACGACTGGGATAACGAGGCCAAAGACGACTCGCTGTACCGCGCGGACTTCTCGGACCTGCCCGAAGGCAGCGACGACCCGTCGGCGTTCATGTGGCGCGACCTCTTCGAGCTCAACATCGCCTTGCGCGAAGCGTCGCGCCTCTACACCGATCCCGCCATCTTTTCGGCGATTGAGAAGATCGAACGAACGACGAGTGCGCCCGTTCAGGTGGAGACCACGGCTAACGAGGCGCTCCTCCAGCAGGTGGAGGCGGCCATTGAGACGCGCTCTCAGATCAAGATTGTCTACACCTCCAGCGAGAGCGACGAGGCCACGACGCGCGCCATCGAGCCTCGCGAGGTAAAGGTCCTTAACGGCCACACCTACGTGCGCGCCTACTGCAACTCTCGTGACGCGTGGCGCACTTTTCGGGTCGATCGGATCAAGGACGTCGTGGCGACATCCCCCGCGCCGACGCGGCCCGACGATCCGGTGCCCAACTGGCT
>DATJUR010000139.1:0-11410 GCA_035502215.1 Acidimicrobiales bacterium
AGGGTGAGGCCAGCGAGCGCGCTCAGGTCACCGGATCTCTGGGTGCAACGTACTCCCCCCACTGTGCGCGCGTACATCCCGCACGCCTCGTACGAGGTCTCGCCGACGTGAATGAGCGCCTCGGCGTGCGCATCTTTGAGAACTCCAAAGTGACGAGACTGGTGGCCGGCACGCCACACTCTGAGCCTCAAGTCGTCACGGCCGAAGGCAGCGTGCACGCACGCTTCGTCGTGCGGGCCACCGAGGGCTACACCACGGAGCTGCCGCGCGAAAGACGCAGCGTCGCGCCCCTCTACTCGCTCATGATCGCCACGGAGCCCCAGGGCGAGGACTTCTGGAGCGATGTGGGCTTTACGCACTACGAGACGTTCACCGATGCGCGACACCTCATCATCTACGGTCAGCGCACGAGCGACAACCGCTTCGCCTTCGGCGGTCGAGGTGCCTCCTATCACTTCGGCTCGACCGTGGAGCCTCGCTTTGACCGGAGCAACAAGGTCTTCTCCTTTCTAGAGACAACGCTGCGCGAACTCTTTCCCACGTTGGACGGATCGATCACTCATCGTTGGGGCGGGCCGCTGGCCATGGCCAGAGACCAGTCCCCGTCGGTGCTCGTGGACTACCACAGCGGTCTCGCGAGCGCCGGGGGATATACGGGAGACGGCGTGGTGATGACCCGCGTGGCGGCAACCGCTCTGGCCGACCTCCTGGTCGCCCCGGGAGTCCACACAGAGTTCACGACACTTCCCTTCGTGCAGCACCACAGTCGCCGCTGGGAGGTCGAACCGCTGCGCTGGCTCGGCATCAACGCGGCCCTCGCCGCGGCCAACTCAGCCGATCGCGCGGAGGCTAAGGGCCGACGCAACGGTCGCGCGTCGCGGCTGCTCGAGCGACTGACGAACTGACTCAGTGCAGGATGTTGATGGCTTCTCCGGCGACGATGGCGATCGTGATGAATGAGATCAAGGCCTCGGCTGCGAAGATACCTTTCATCGATGCGGTCAAGGGCATGGCGTCAGCCGGCGCGAAGCTCGTGCCGTTGGCGAACGAGGTGTAGAGGTAGTCGTAGTAACGAGGGTGCCAGGGCGGGTCCGTCGGTGGCGCGGTCATCTGGGGAAACTGCAGGTCGGGTGGACCAGCGTCTGCGCCGACGCGCAGGTGGGGGCCGCCGCGATCCAACTCCCAGAACCACAGCCCGAAAACGATCACGTTGGTGGTCCAGATCGACGCGGCCGAGTACAAGAGTCCCAGTGCGTCGATGTCGTGGGTCGTGTAGAAGACGTGGCGGATGAGAAGAACCACCGAGATGACGTTGGCCAGAGTCACGATCGCCACCATCGAGATGGCCAGTCGGCGAATCCACTTGAAGTCTCTCGGGTGACGTCGGCGACGAATAGTAAGTGGAACGAGCAGCAGGACGATCATGACGGGCAACAGCCATTTCGGACCAATCACCAAACGATTCGTGAGCAGCACGTAGAGCCCCGCGCAGACCAGCACCGAAAGGTCCGCTGGCCATCGAGGTTCGATCGGGATCTCAGGCATGTAGCTAACTAATCGACGTCTGTCCGAGCGAGCGAAGCGCGCTCGGGATGAGCAGCGAGTTGAAGTTCACTTCGTCCAGGAGGCCAGACAGTCCTCCCGTGGAGAGCGAGCGTGAGTTGGCCGACGTGGGAACGCTGATGCGCGCGGGCTTGTTGTACGAGAGAACTGTGGCGGTGATCGTGGTCGATAAGTGGCGCGCGTGCTCCACCAGCGTGCTCGCCGTGACTTCTCCCTGGCTTCCCACCGTGATCGACCAGAAAACTGATCCCAGAACCGAGTACGCATTGGCCGGAGCAAAGACGCTCGAGAGCGCGACGTCGTGACGCGTAAAAACGTACGTCGTGGAGTACCCGCTGGTGCTCACCGTCTTGTGGAACCCGCTAATGAGATCGATGTCGGGCTTAGTGAACTCCAGCGAGAAGCCAAAGAGCGGGGGCGTCGTGACCGCCGCCTTGAACCACGGCCCGTTCTGAACGTCGGCGGATCGCGCGAAGAGCTCATCACGGGCAAAGACCAGGTCGACCGATGCGGTGGTGATGACCAGAGGAACACGCGCCACCGCTGAAATCCGATCGGTTTTGAAGTTCACGTTCACGGTGGCGTCCACGGAGACGTCCGAGCCGGTCGAGACGGTAACGGCGAGTTGGGCCGAGGTGGGCGGATAGCCGTTGAGCACCAACGAGTCCTTTGCCAAGTCGGCGGGATTCGAGTCGGTCGCCGCGATCACCACGCCGGTGACGGTCAGTCCCAGGGCGACCACCGACAACGCGATCGCCACCGCGCGCGTCTTGAGCATTCGTTTACCCTACTGTTTGGAACTCTTCAAAGAAGAGTCAGTCGAGGGGCTCATTCAAGAGATCGATGAACAGTTCGTGCGCGATGTTGCGCCCGCTCACGACGAACCCAATTCGCGACGTCGTATCTCCCACTAAGTCACTCGCGATCGCCGCGTAGGGCGCGGCGGCCGATCCTTCGATCACCAGTCCCGTCGTCTCGGCGGCTTCGCGAACTCCCTGACGAATTTGGGACTCGGGCACGAGCACGAGTTCCACGCCGGACTTGGCGATGAGTTCATTGGTCACCGCTCCGTCATCCCCGCCGCCGGCCAGACCGTCGGCGATGGTGGGTCCGTGCACCACCTCGGCCATCGTCGCGCCGCGCAGTACATGGTAGAGGGCCGCACTCACTTCGGGCTGCACGCCCGTGACACGAATGTCGCTACGACCGTGGGTGTCGCGCGAGAGAAGGGTGCCCGATATGAGCCCGCCGCCGCCGACTGGAATCACAATGTGCTCGAGTTCGGGCGCCTGGGTGAGGACCTCGTCAAAGACAGTGGACTGACCAGCGATGACGTCACTGTCGTTGAAGGGCGAAATAAAGCGAATGGAGCGCTCGTCGGCCAACTCCAAGGCGTGTGCTTGGGCCTCATCGTAGGAGGAGCCGGATTGGATGAGTTCGATCTCGAACGTCGAGAGCTTCTTGACCTTGGCCGCTGACGCGTTCGCGGGCACCACGACCGTGGCGGGTACCTTGAGCAACGTGGCCGCGTAGGCAACACCCAGTCCGTGATTGCCGGCCGACGCAGTAATCACGGCGCCCCGAGGGTCGTCGCGGTGCGCGGCGTCCACCGCCGCTAACGCACCGCGGGCTTTGAAGCTGCCTGTGACCTGGAGGCTTTCTAGTTTGGCGAACACCGGACGTCCGCGAAGCGAGATCGTGATCGTCGGAGTCGGTGAGAGATAGCGACTGACGACCTCGCGCGCGTGGGCGAGTTGCTCGTTCGTGGGGGGCACTACGTGACGAACCATCAGGAAAAGACTAGTTCCGCTCCTCGTGCACGATTCCTACCGACAAGTAAGGTCGCCGGGTGCAAAGCGTTATGAGTGCCCTGGGCATCGCGATCCTTGCCTTCACGGTGATGTCGTGTGACGAACTCTTTCGTTTCGCCGGTCAACTCGCCCTCACCAGTGAAACACGTCTGCGTCGAGTGTGCGTAGCGCACGCCTCGGCGATGGTCCTCTTGCTGAGCGTCAGTGCGGCCGTGGCGGCATTCCTCTCTCCCATCTCGGTTCGCTGGGTCGGCCTCGGAGCACTCGCGCTCTTCGGTCTCGCCCTTCACGCACTACAAGATCGCCGCGCTCCACGAGAGCAGTACACCCGCGGCGTTCTTTCGACCTTCTCGATGACGGTTATCCACGGCGGCGCGGTGCTGGTCACGTGGGCGGCGCTCTTGCGGGCGCACGGAGTCGCCCACGGGGTCGTCATGGCCGTGGCGTACGCTCTGATGGAGGTTGCGTTCATTTTCCTCGCGCGAGCTCTACGACATCGCACGGGCCTCGTCGCATGGGGGCGTCGTCACGCGAACGCTCTGACGTCGTTCGCCGACCTGGTTCTCGGTGTGCTCGTGCTCTGGGACTGTCACACGTTCTGATCACATCCCGCGTTAGTAGCGTGTAACTCGTGGCCCGAAGCACTCCCCAGACGACTTTGCGACGCCTGACCGTCATCGTGGCCATCCAATGGATGGGCGCCACGCTCGGACTACCCCTTCTCCCCTTGTTCTTGGAGCGCCACCACGGCACCCCGAGCGACGTCGGACTCGTCATGGCCGCCTTCTTCGTCGCGGGCATCGCCACTCAGTTTGGGTTTGGTCACCTGGCCGACAAATTTGGGCGTCGGCTACTGCTCGTCGCGAGCCTGGTGGTCTATGGCTTGGCCAGCGTCACGTTTCTGTTGCACGTCACAGCTCCGTGGTTTGCCCTCACCCGCGCGGTCCAGGGAGCGTCGGCGGGCGCCATCGAAGTCACGTCTCTCTCGGCGGTCGCCTCGCTCTTTCCACAGGAGCGCCGGGGCCGAGCGATCTCTCAGATACTGGCCGCGCAGCTGCTCGGGCTCGCGCTCGGACCCGTGGCGGGCGCCGTGGCCACGGTAAGCGATCTCGGCTGGGCGTTCTTCGCGGCCGGGATAGCGAGCGTCGTCGCCGCGGGCGTGGCCCTGCGCACCGATCTCGGTGATCGCGAGTACGACCCGACCCCCCTGCCCAAGCTGCAGTGGACTTCTCAACTAACGGGCGCGTTGTTCGCCGCCAGTGCCTCGGGCCTCGCGGTGGGTGTCTACGAAGCCTGCTGGAGCCTGTTGATGCACGCACATCACGCCAGTACCCTTCAGATTCGTCTGAGTTGGACATTCTTCGCCCTGCCCTGGGTCCTGCTCTCTCGCTTCGGCGGTTGGCTGGCCGACCACACCAATCGGCGCATCGCCGCCCTGCTCGGACTTCTCAACGGCGCATTCTTCCTGGCCCTCTACCCCCACATCCACAACAACGACGTGATCCTGGGACTGGGCTCACTCGAATCCATCGGCGCGTCGTTGTCGCTACCCTCGATCTCGTCTCTCATGAGTCAGGGCGCCGCCGACCGGGAACTCTCTCGGCGTCAGGGCCTTTTCACCATGTCCAACACGGCCTCGCTCGCGCTGGCGGCTGGACTGTCGGGCTTTCTCTTCGCCATCGATCCCGCCATACCCTTTACCGTGATGGCGATTGTCTCGGCGACCATGGCCCTGACAACCCTCTACTGGTGGCGTCACGTGCACGGTCACGTGACCAGCGCGCCCACGCCCCGCTCGGGCGCGGTTCTTCCCGCCCGATCACCCAAGACGTGAGGCCCGAGTTACTTCGAGAGCCAGATCTGGTCCCACCTCGCCGACCCACCGTCAGGGCTCAGGCAACGAGTGGTGCCGTCGGCTGCGGTGCCGTAGGCCCAGTTCTGTACGTAGCTCTTTGCCGCCCAGGCGTTGATCAACTGGTCCAGCCACAGGTACGGGATGTCCTTGGCGAACTGGTCATTCACCGTGCGCCAGCCACGAATCTCGGCGGCCGAACCGGGCTTGGCTGCGAGCGCGGAGAGCATCGAGTCCTCGACCACGGGGTCGCCTTGGTGGGCGAAGTTGACCGCCCCGGCAATGTTGGTGCCCGCAGGCAGAGCGGTGAGACCCAGTCCTCCGTCTTCGGGCGAGGCCGTGGCGGACAGGGATAGGAACCACACGTAGTTCAGCGATGGGTCGACCCCGCCAAACTGATTCCAGGTTGCGCAGTCGTACTCACCGTAGATCACGTTGTTGATCAGCGTGCTCTGGACGAGGGGACGCGGCGTCGTGGTGATGCCCACGGCGCTCAACTGTGAGTCGAAGAACGAATAGGCCTGCTGGGCCGAGGCGTCGTCCTGGAGGATGTCGATGACAAATCCCACCGTCGTCACATTGTTCGCCGCCTTGTACGCGTCCACGAGCGCCTTGGCCTTGGTCGGGTTGTAGGCCGGGTAGTTGGGACTCGTGTAGAACGGCGAGGACTTGCGATAGAGGCCGTCGGCCACCGATCCCACGCCCGCGTCAATGACCTTGAAGTAGGTCGATCGGTTGATCGCCATGGCGCAGGCCTGGCGGATCGAAATGTCGTTGAGCACCGGCTTGAGCGACGTGTCCCACTGCAGGGTTGATGGGTTGACTGCGCCCAGCGTGCCTAACCAGTCGGCGTCTTGTACCGCCGTGGGTACCGGCATCCCCTTTTCGATGTAGGACGGCAGTGCTCCGGGCACGCCGATCGAGGCGTACTCGCCGGCCCAGCAGAAGTACTGGTTCAGCGTGCCGGTCGTGTTCACGATCAGACAGTTGATGGGCGGGTCGAGTGGCTCGGTCTCGCTCGTGATCACCGAAACTCCCGACATCTTTTTCAACTGCTTGATCTGGGGCCCGTTCTCCTGGAGGATCATGTCGACGGATCCCGACTGGAGTGCCTCGTTCCGCGAGGAGGGATCGACGATCGTCTTGAAGTTGATGCCGTCTAGGTACGGCAGGCGCCGTCCGGCGCCGTCCTTGCGCCAATATTTTTCGTTCTTCGTGAACTGAGACTCAACGCCCACGTTCCACGACTTGAACTTAAACGGGCCGGTGCCGATGGGCTTGCCGGAGTAGGTGTTGCCGAGGGCCGAGGGAGCGGCCATGTAGCCGATCTGCTGTTCCGATAGTTGGAACGGGAAGGACGCGATCGGCACCACCAGGGTGTACTCAACGGTGAAGGAGTCGATCTCTTTGACCGAGGCAATAATGGGTTGGATGGCCAAGCCAACGGTGGCGTTGGCCGCGGCGGCGTTGTAGTTCGCCACCACGACCGAGGCGTCAAAGTTCGTCCCGTCGTGAAACTGCACCCCGTGACGTAGCGCAATTGTCCACACCTGGTAGTTCGCGTTGGGCTTGGCCGAGAGGGCCAGCATGGGCAGCCACGACTTGCCATCGGCCGATGTCACGAACAGCGGGTCGTACAGGGCGTTGGCCACGCAGAATCCCGAGTCGTCCAATTTGCCCGACGAACCGTTGAAAATGTGATAGTTGGGCACGTCGGACAGCAGTCCTACGTTCAGAGTACCGCCCAACTTCGGCTTGCCCTTGGCTACGCCGGTGGCGGCACCCGCGACGCCATCGAGCATGGTGTCGACAACCGTACTGGCCATCGCGACCCCACCGACGGTAACTGCAGAGTGAGTGAGAAACGAACGACGATCGATCGTTGACGACATCTTTCCTGCTTTCCCCCGAAGAACCCCCCGTTGGGTTTCTCCACTGGGCGAAAACTTAGCAAGAGTTTGATTACTTGCCAGTACAGACGGCGAACTTTGTGAGAGCGAGTTCAGCAACCCCTCGAAGTGTTTTTAGGACCCAGGCGGAAGGGAGGGGCCGCCTGGGTCCTAAAAATCTGTCGGGACAAGTGACCATCTCCCCCGAAGGAGGGCCCCGTCCCGGGTCGGGGTGTTGTGACTTTGAAAGGGCGTACCAGGCAGAGCTCGCACTCGTTCTTTCTCATCGAGCAACGTCACCGATTCTGGCCGACCAGTTTGAGGCCGCGATTGAAACTAGGTAAGGATCGCCTAAATCGTGAATTGTTACGTGGGTGAGAAATCGTTAAGGAAATGTCGTCACGAAGATTTCACATCGGGCATACTGGCAGCGACAACGAGCGGGTGTCGGGCGTTCACGAGCCAACCAACGAGGGGACCAGAGTGGCTACAACAATGGACGCGCACGGCCAAGCCAGCGTCGACGACGCCTTTCGCATCGAAGCACACGGCATTGACTACGTACCGCTGGACGAGCGCTGGGCGACCCCGCGCCACGTAGGCGGCATGTGGGCCGGCGCGAGCGTCCAGGTCGAGTACTTCATCTACGGCGCCATTCTTATGTCGTTCGGCTTTAACTTTGCCCAGGCGCTGTTTCTCATCGTCGTGGGCAATGTGTCGTACTTTTTGCTCGGACTGGCCAGTCTGCAGGCCCCCCAGGCGGGCACGACCGTCTTTGCTATAAATCGGGCGAGTTACGGCACCAACGGCAGTCGGATCATCTCCTTCTTCAACTGGGTCACCCAGATTGGCTTTGAGGTCGAAGGTCTCATCCTCATCGTGGGCGCAGGGCTCGTGCTCACGCTGAAGTCGGGTTTCGCCCCGGGCGATGCGTCCAAGGTGATCTTCGTGGTCCTCGCCATCGTGATCCAAGCGATCATGCCCGTTCTCGGACACGCCTCCATCGTCAAGACCCTGCGCATGCTGGCTCTGCCCTTCGTGGTCATCTTCGGCATTCTGCTCATCTACTCCATCTCTCACGCCACCACCCACGGCGTCGCCCACGGCGCCGACTGGCAGACCATGATGGAGGGACTCGCCTTTGTGATCACCCTGTCGGGTCTGGGCTGGACCGAGTGCGGCAACGACTACACCCGGTACTGCGCGCCGGAGTCATCGAAGAAAGCGATCGTGGGATGGGTCTTTCTCGGCACTGCGGTCCCCGAGATCCTGGTGATGACGCTGGGCGCAGTGGTGGGGACGTTCCTGCCGGGGATCGGGGGATCGAACCACGGCTACGGGTCGCTCTATCCCTTTGCGCACACGAGCGACCTACCTTCGTGGCTCGTCACCGTCTTTTTGATCTTTGCCATCGTCCAACTCTTTTGCATCAACTCCCTGGACATGTACTCCTCGGGCGTCACCCTGCAAGCGATGGGTCTCAAGGTCAAGCGCTACCAGGCGGTGCTGGTCGACTGTGCGGTGGCCTTCCTCGTCACCCTCTACGCCATCTTTAACTCTTCGTTCAGCACCTACCTGTCCGACTTCGTGGACGTCGTGATCGTCTGGATCGCTCCGTGGTTCGCCATCTTCATGGTCGACTGGATACTGCGGCGCTTCCGGTACGTGCCCGCCGAACTCCAGCGCACCGATCGGGGCAGCCTCTACTACCGCAACGGCGGCTACTTCTGGCCGGCGATCATCGCCCAGTTTGTGGGGATGTACGCCGCTTTCTCGGCGCTGTCGACCACGTTCTCGGTGCCCCACTGGCTGAACCCGATCACCTGGGCGACGCGTGATAGCTACGGATACGGCGCGGACTTCTCCATCTTCATGGGCGTCGCGGTAGGCGGGATCCTCTACTGGGTCCTCGCCGCGCGCGCCGTGCGCGCTCAGGCCGATCGCCAAGATGAAATGCTGGCAATGACCCCGAGTGAGTAACTAACCGTTCCAGTCCTCGACGAGTCCCCCTGACCCGTCGGGACGAAAGACGGGAATGGATCCGAGCGCGCGCACCATCTGGGCATCCTCACCCAGCGCGTCGCGCCACAGTCCCGCTTCGGTTACGAGGGTCCCGATCACCACGACGTCGGCGCCGACGCCGCGCAGCAGTCGCAGTGTCGCGCCGGTGGAGGCGCCCGTGGAGATGACGTCGTCGACGATCGCGACACGCTTTCCCCGTACGTCGCCGATGCGCGCGCGGTCGAACAAGAGGCGTTGTTCGGCGTCGGTGGTGATCGAGCGCACCGGTTCGCTGACCGCGTCGGCCAGGTGGATCTTGGGCGTCTTGTGCAGCACCACGTAGCGATCCAGGCCCAGGTGCCGCGTCACTTCAACCGCGAGTGGAATGCCCATCGTGGCCACCGTCGCCACGATGTCGACCTCGTAGGGCTCGAGAACGTCGGCCAGCTCCTTACCGGCGCGCTCGAGAAATGTCACACCGATGTCGACGGTAATCAGCAGGGCGAGGGCGAGAGTGTCGTTGAGCGAGACGATCGGCAACTCGAGTTGCTGGGAGCCGATGTCCACCACGTACGTGCCTCTATTCACCGCAGGGAGCATACTTATTCCATGACCGAGCCCCACGCGCCACTTGATCGAGCCCTCGCGGCCGAGATGTTGACGACTGCCCTCCGCGAAGCTCGGACCGGACTCGCCGAGGGCGGGATCCCCATCGGCGCGGCGCTCTTTCGACGCGACGGCACGCTGTTGGGAGCGGGTCACAACCGCCGGGTCCAGGAAGATGATGCGTCGGTGCACGCCGAAACCGACGCTTTTCGTCGCGCGGGTCGTCGGCGTGACTACCCCGAGTGCGTCATGGTCACCACGCTCTCGCCGTGCTGGTACTGCTCGGGCCTGGTGCGTCAGTTCAACATCGGCGCCGTGGTGATCGGCGAGGACCAGAACTTCCAGGGTGGGCATGACTGGCTGGAAGGACTCGGGGTGGAGATCGTTATTCTCAACGACCCGGAGTGCACCGCACTGCTCGGTACGTACATCAACGAGCACCCCGAACTTTGGAACGAAGACATCGGTCTCTGATTAGCGCTCACCCCGTCAGAATTTCGCCGCGTGCAGTTGCGGGAGTCGTCGTGGTCGCTCTGGCCATCGGGTGGGCCGTGGTGATTGTGATCGCGATGAGTCGCTATCACATCAATGAGCCACTTGGCGTCCGCTCGGTCACGACCAACGGGCATACGTACTACGGCGACCCACCCGCTTTGACATTGCGCCAACGCGACCCCGCATCCTGTTCGGTCATTACCGTCGCCCTTGGTCTCGGCCTTCTGACTGCGCTGATCGATCTGATCGTTCGAAAACTCCCGAGAGTGGGTGGCGTGGGCGTGGGTGCGCTGATCGCGGGCCTCGCCTTGATGGTGTTTTCGCTACTCGGACTACTGCTCGGTCTCGTTACGGTCGGGGTCGACGGCGCGCTACTGGTACTTGCCGGACTGCTGCTTCGACGCGATGATCAGCGTGCGGGGGGCCCAAATAGTCGATCACCCGCGTCGCCGAGTCCCGGGGTGATGTAGCCGACGTCATTCAATTCGGCGTCCAGGGCGGCCGCCACGATGCGCACGTCCGGGTGACGCGAGACCACAAAGTCCACTCCCGGCTGGGCCGCGATGAGACAGAGCACGGTCGTGGCGTCGGCGCCACGCTCGCCGAGCATCTCCAACACCCGGTCGAGCGACCCTCCCGTAGCCAGCATCGGGTCACAGATCACGACGTGCACTCCGACCAGGGTGTCGGGCAGGCCGTCGAGATAGACATCGGGTTGCAAGGTGTGCTCGTTGCGCCGGAGCCCGACCAGACAGACCCGATGCAATGGCAATACCTCCTGAATGGCCGGACTCATGCCCAACCCCGCGCGCAAAATTGGCACGATCAGATATTCGGTGTCGATACGTTGTGCCGGAGCCCCCTTCATCACCGGGGTATCGACCGTGGTCTCAGCCAGCGGTGTCTCGCGAAACGCCTCGTATGCGACGAAACGCGAGATCTCGCCGGCTAGGCGGAGGAAGTCGGCGTTCGAGGTTCGAGCGTCGCGCAGTTGGCGAATCTTGTCCGCGACAATGGGATGATTAACGACAAAGAGAGAATCCACGCGCTCAGACTAGACACCCCTTGACCCGAAGGTGTCAAGCGGCAATATCGACCCGGTGCTTCCAGGCGAGATTTTCGTCGTAGACGACGTGGTGCTCCAGACAGACGTGCAGGATGCCGACGAGTCGATTGGCGAGTTGTCGGATCGC
>DATJUR010000140.1:0-8022 GCA_035502215.1 Acidimicrobiales bacterium
ACCAAGGTCGCGCTACTCATGTCGGGCTGTTCGTTGAACGGGAGGAATGAGGATCACCGTAATGGACGTCACGTCGCCAGGGCCTTCGTCTCGACGGGTCTTGCAAGTCCTCGCCTGGGCTGGCCGAGGCGACCTAAACCCAGCTAGATCAGGTCGTAATGAAAGTTTCGTAACGCGATCTCCCAGCGTGAGGACTGCACTTGAGCAACAACCTCACTCAAGGAGAACCTCATGAAACTACGACACCCCCTGCGACTGGCGAGTGCGCTCGTCCTCGCCACGGCTCTGGGCATTACCGTGAGCGCCAGCTCCGGCGCGGCGCAGTCGACCTGGCATGGTGGCGAGCCACACGCCGCACTCTTCGTCGAGACCGACGCGACGTCGGGCAACAGCGTTTTGAGCTACTGGCGATCGAGCGACGGCACGATTTCATTCGCCGGCTCGTACAAAACAGGTGGCAACGGTGCCGTAGCCGCTGGCGCGAGCGCTGACCCCCTCGCGAGCCAGGACGGGCTCACCCTGGCTAACAACGGTGCGGACCTCCTCGCGGTCAACGCGGGCACCAACACGATCAGCGTCTTTAGCGTGAGTGGCACGCACCTCCAGCTCCTCCAGCAGATTCCCAGCGGTGGCGAGTTCCCCGACTCCATCGCCGCCAGCGGGCGCTTGGTGAGTGTTCTCAACGCCGGGGGCGCGGGGTCAGTCGCTGAGTTCCAGTGGTTGGGCACTCAACTCGTTCCCATCGCGGGACAGGTCCGATCACTGAACTTGCCCCCCTACCCCCTTGCCACCTCGACCAACAACCCGCCGGACTTTCATCACGGTGCGGGCCAAGTGAGCTACACACCCAACGGTCGTTTCCTGATCGTTACCACGAAGGCCTCGACGAACTCCTACGACGTGTTCGCAGTTGGCCCCAACGGCGCACTGGCGGCGACGCCCAAGGTGACCGCGTCGGTGAACGCGCTGCCGTTCTCCTTTGTCTTTGACGCCGCGGGCAACGTGGTCGCCACCGAGGCGGGAGCGAGTGCGGTGACGACCTACCGAGTGAACAACGATGGTTCGCTCACCGAGCTGGGCACCGTTGACGACAACGAGGCCGCGCTGTGCTGGATCTCGGGGGCCAATGGCTACTTCTTTGGCTCCAACGCCGGCAGTGGCAACGTGAGTGTCTTCACTGAGACCTCTTCGGGCGCACCCGTGCTGGCGAGCACGACGCCCACCCCGGCACACGCCGGTACGACGGACTCGGTGGTCTCGCCGGACGGTCACTTCCTGTACGTCGAGAGCGGCGGAGCCGGCACGATTGACGCCTACGCCATCGGATCGGGCGGCACGCTGACCCCGATCGAGACGGTCTTTAACATCCCCCTGGCCTCCGAGGGCCTCGCGATCAGCTAGGCGGACCTCGCTCGCGAGGCAGTGACGGCGCGCGAAACTCGAGCACTCGGGTTCCGCGCGCCGTCACCTTCGGACTCGCTCAGGTGCGCGGGCGAGGCGGGCGCACCATGACCCGCTCATCGGGTGACGCAAAGCCGAACTTGGCGTACAGCCCGTGAGCGTCGCTGGTAACGAGCATCCAGCGAAAGTCCCGACCGGGACCGTCGTCAATCATGCACTCAAGGATCCGACGCGACAGCCCCCGACCGCGGTGAGCAGGTTCGACGTACATATCGGCGAGATAGGCGTCACTCACCCCGTCGGAACTGGCCCGAGCAAAGCCCACCATCTGGCCACTGCCCACCACGTACGCTCCCACGAGCCGCCAGGCGTTGGCGATCTGATTCAGGATGTCCTCGCGAGTGCGCCACCGATTCCAGTACGCCTCGTGTGACATGAACTGCCAGACCGCCTCGACGTCAACGCGACCGGACTCAGCGTCGACCTCGTAGGAAAGATCGGGCTCGTCGGTGTGATTAGCCACCTCTAGACGCCCAGGGGTCCCTTGGCCGCGCGTTCAAAGACGCCAAAGGGAAGAAGGCGCTTGGCGAGCAATCCGATGCGCTCGTCCCACTTGCCCACCGAGACCCGCCGGGGCGGGTGTGCATCCGAGAGGACTCGCTCGACGACCCGGGCGACCGCGGTGGGGTTCGCGCCGTTTGCTTCGTCGCGTTCCATCACCTCGATCGCCCTGGTGCGCACGCTCTCGTAGGCGTCGTCCGGGGCGACTTCGACCTTGCGGCGGCTTTGAGTGAAGTCAGTCTTCACGTTGCCTGGCTCGACCAACGTTACGTGGACTCCGAAGGGCGCCACCTCGTAGGCGAGGGACTCACCGAACCCCTCCAGGGCGAACTTGCTCGCGGCGTAGAACGACTGAAAGGGAATACCGAGCAGCCCGCCGATTGAGCTCATAAGGACGATGCGTCCGTGGCCCTGGTGTCGAAAGATGGGAAGGGCGTCGTTGGTCACGCGAACGGCCCCCCAGAAATTTGTCTCGAACTGCGCCTTGGCCTCAGCTACGGGTGTGTGTTCCGCGGCCCCGGCGAGTCCCCACCCCGCACAGGCCACCAGTGCGTCGAGACGCCCGTAGTCCCCCAGAATCCCGGAGACCCCTTGGCTCACTGACGTATCGTCGTCGACGTCCATCATCAACCCTCGCCAGCCGCTGCCCGAAGACCCCCTGCGGCTCGCCCCCACCACCGTCCAGCCGCTTCGCGCCAACCGCTCGGCACAGGCCCGTCCGATTCCGGCCGACGCGCCGGTCACCAACGCCACTTTGTCGCTCATCCCTACTCCTCTAATCCGCGCATCATGCGACTCACACCTCGACTCCTCGCCTAGCCCGGGACATCGGCGCGCAGGGTGGCGGGCACGATGACGATGGCCACCGAAAAGTCCTGGGCGAATCGCTCGGGCGAGCCAAACAGGGCGCTCATGCGTTCGAGGTACTTCGCCAGATACCCCGGCACCTCGGTCGCCAACGGGTGCTCGCGAGCAATCTGGGCGATGCCGTCGATGCGAACGACGTCGCGCCCGATATCGGTGACGTCGAGGACCAGCGTGACGCGAGGGTTCAGCGTGATGTTGCGCAGTTTGACTGCGTCGGGTCGGCTGTAGAGCAGAACCGTCTCGTCCTCACGCACGTAGAACCATACCGGCACGGTCTCGGGCTGGGCGTTCGCACGAACCGTCGTCAGCCACGCCATCAGACTGCTGTGCAGGCGGCGCTCGACGTGCTCGCGCTGGCCGGCAGAGAGGTGCGACGTCAGATCCATGGTTCCTCAACTGGGTGGGCACAACACCCTCTCACGACGGGGTCTCGGAGCGCACGCCGTAGGGAACGAATCGCCGGCGATCGGTGTCGACGTCCAGGGGCTTGCCCACCGCGGGGAACGCTCGTTGGGGACAGTCCTCACGCTCGCACACCCGACAACCGGGGCCGATGGGAATGAGGACTTCAGGATTCGTGAGATCCAGACCATCGGAGTAGACGAGCCGATGGGCGTGTTCGAGGTCGCAGCCCAGAGCCACCGCGAAGGTCTTCGCGGGGGTGCGAAAGCCCCCGATGTGGTGCGAGACGGTACGGGCAATCCACAGGTACGCACGACCGTCGGGCATCTGGGCGAGCTGGCGGCGAATCTGATTGGGGTAGGAGAAGGCCTCGTAGACGTTCCACAGCGGACACGATCCGCCCACCCGCGAGAAGTGAAAGTCCGTGGCCGACTGTCGTTTGGACACGTTGCCCGCGCGGTCCACGCGCACGAAGATAAAGGGAACCCCGCGTGCGTTAGCGCGCTGGAGCGTACTGAGTCGGTGCGCGATGGTCTCATATCCCACTTGGAAGCGCCGCTGGAGTAACTCCACGTCGTAGCGAAACTCTTCGGCCGAGTCCAGGAACTTCCGGTAGGGCAAAATCAGGGCCCCGGCAAAGTAGTTGGCCATGCCGATGCGCGCCAGTGACCTGGTCTCGCCACGCTCAAGTTCGGCGTTGGCGACGACGTCGTCGATCTCGTCGGTCGCTTCGAGAAAGGCCAGGTGCGTGGCCAGTTGGAAGGCGCGCTGTCCCGGGCTGAGCAGCGCCGAGAGGGCGAGCGTTCGGGTGTCGGGGTCGTAGGCGCGCTGCACATCAGCGCGCGCGTCACCTTCGAGTTCGACCACGCTGGTCCCGTGGAGGCGACTCAAACGCTCGATCAAGCCCGCGGTGGCGTCGGCGCCACTCGCGTCGATCTCCTTGGCCGTTCGCTCAGCGAGTTCGTCAACGCCAGAGAAGTAGTTGCGATGGGTGTAGAAGAAGTCGCGAACCTCTTCGTAGGGCATCAGTGGCGGGGTGATCCATGCGCCGAACACGCCCGCGTCGATCTGGCCGGTAATCGTCTCGTTCGCCTCACGCGCGTGGCGAAAGCGCCCGTGAATATCCACGAGATAGCGCGCGACCGCGGGCATCGACTCGGCCAGCTCACGCATCTCGGCGTTCGAGATGACCTCGGACCTCGAGGCATCGACGATGACGTCGCGCAACTGAGCCACGAGGCGATCACTTTCCTCCGTCGAGAACTCGAGGGCGTCGACGTTAAAGACGGAGGCGATCTTGGCCAGTACCGTGGGAGTGATCGGGCGCTGATTGGACTCGAGCTGGTTGACGTAGCTCGGAGAGAATCCCAGCGCCTTGGCCAGAGCAGCCTGAGTGAGGGCGCGCTCTTCGCGAAAGCGACGAAGCCGCACTCCCACTTTGGCCTTCTGGGTCACCCGCGTCCTCCTTTACAAACTTCACACTATTACGGCGAGAATGACGAAAACTTTACACTGGCAAGGCTTTCGATGTTGGACTACATTGTGCATTCTGTGAAGGCGAGTTCGCAATGAGGACCTACGACGTACGCACCGAGCGCGGTGCTCCCTTGGCCAAAGAAGAGCAACTCGCCTGGCGCATTGCCCAGGTGGCGAGCGATCCAGTGGGTGTGGACACCGACGTCGAAGAGATGGTGGGCAATCGCATCATCGATAACGCGGCCGTGGCGCTCGCCTCGCTCACGCGCCGAGCCGTGGCGAGCGCACGCGCCCAGGCCATGGCCCGACCCCCCGGTCCCGGCGCGTCAATCTTCGGGCTGCCCACTAGCTACCGGGTCTCAGCGGAGTGGGCCGCCTGGGCGAACGGCGTCGCCGTGCGCGAACTGGACTTCCACGACACGTACTTGGCGGCCGAGTACTCGCACCCCGGTGACAACATCCCCCCGATCCAGGCGGTCGCCCAACACCGCCGCCTCGGGGGTCGTGAGTTGGTGCGCGGCATCGCGGCGGGCTATGAGATCCAGGTCGATCTGGCTCGCTCCATCTCTTTGCACGAGCACAAGATCGACCACATTGCCCACCTCGGACCGTCCGCGGCGGCGGGCATCGGCGCGCTGCTCGGCCTCGAACCCGACGTCATCTTCCAGGCTGTCAACCAAGCCCTGCACGTCACCACGACCACCCGCCAGAGCCGCAAGGGCGCCATCTCATCGTGGAAGGCCTACGCGCCGGCCTTCGCCGGCAAGATGGCCATCGAGTCGGTCGATCGGGCCATGCGCGGTGAGGGCGCGCCCACGCCCATCTACGAGGGGCAAGATGGCGTCATCGCCGTCCTCTTGGACGGACCCGAGGCCGTGTACCACGTGTCGCTGCCCGAAGCGGGTGAGTCAAAGCGCTCGATCCTGGAGACCTACACCAAGGAGTACTCGGCCGAGTACCAGGCCCAGGCCCTCATCGACCTAGCTCGACGCCTCGGCCCGCGCATCGGCGACCTCTCTTCGGTCTCTCAGATCGCGATCCACACCAGCCACCACACTCACAACGTGATCGGCACCGGGGCTAACGACCCCCAGAAGTTCGACCCGGACGCCAGCCGCGAGACCCTCGATCACTCGATCATGTACATCTTCGCGGTCGCCCTGGAGGACGGCGATTGGCACCACGAACGCTCCTACTCACCTGAACGCGCCCACCGACCCTCGACGATCGAGCTGTGGCGAAAGATCACCACGGCCGAGGACCCCGAGTGGACGCGCCGCTACCACTCCCGTGACCCCAAGGAGCAGGCCTTTGGCGCTCGCGTCAGCGTCACCCTGGCCGACGGCAGCGTGATTGTCGACGAGATCGCGGTGGCCGACGCCCACCCGCTGGGCGAGCGACCCTTCAGCCGCGCCGACTACATCGCCAAGTTCAAGACTCTCAGTGAGTCGGTGATCACCGCGTCCGAGCAGGATCGCTTCATTGACCTGGTGGCACGCCTCGGGACCCTTCGTCCCGACGAGGTGGACCGTCTCGTGGTGGGCCTGCCGGAGGGTTCATTGGACGACCGCTCCGTTCAAGGGGGGCTCCTATGAGCACCACGCCTTCTACGGACTTCGTCACGCCGAGTGACAAGCGCCGGGCGCTCCGTGCGGGCCTGGCCTCAGGGTCGCTCCAGCGCTTTCCCGGTGCCTTCTCGCCCCTGGTCGCACGCACGATTGAGGACCACGGCTTTGACGGGGTGTACGTCTCGGGCGCGGCACTCTCGGCCGACCTCGCGTTACCCGATATCGGACTGACCACCTTAAGCGAGGTCTCCTCACGCGCGGGCCAGATCGCCCGAGTGACGTCGCTACCCACGTTGGTAGACGCCGACACCGGCTTTGGAGAGCCGGCCAACGTCGCGCGCTCCATAGAGTTCTTCGAAGACGCCGGTCTTGCCGGCTGTCACCTGGAGGATCAGGTAAATCCCAAGCGCTGCGGGCACCTGGACGAAAAGCAGATCGTGGGGCGAAGTGAGATGCTCCTGCGCGTGCGTGCGGCCGTTCTGGCCCGGCGAGACAGCGACTTCGTGATCTGTGCGCGCACCGATGCGCGCAACTCAGAGGGCCTCGAGAGCGCGATTGAACGAGCTAAGGCCTACGTGGACGCTGGGGCCGACATGATCTTTCCCGAGGCGATGGAGACTGAGGCGGAGTTCGCGGCGTTTCGCCAGGCCATTGACGTGCCGCTACTGGCCAACATGACCGAGTTTGGCAAGAGCCCGCTGCTCAGTGCCACCACGCTGGAGAACCTCGGCTACAACATGGTGATCTGGCCGGTCACCTTGTTGCGCCTGGCCATGGGGGCGGTCGAAGACGGGCTCTCGCACCTAGCCAGCCAGGGTTCCCAAGGCGCACTCGTCGAGCGCATGCAGACCCGGGCACGCCTCTATGAGCTGATCGAGTACGAGTCCTACAACGCCTTTGACCAGAGTCTGTTCAATTTCACCGTCCCAGGGGGTGCCCATGACTGAAGTAGAGATCCACCGCGGCTTGGCGGGGGTGGTGGTCGACGTGACGGCCGTCTCCAACGTCGTACCGGAGACCAACTCGCTCACCTACCGGGGCTACGCCGTCCAGGACCTGGCCGCGCACTGCAGCTTTGAAGAGGTGGCCTATCTGATCTGGCACGGCGAGCTGCCCGACGCCGAGCAACTCCAGCGCTTTAGCCACAGCGAGCGTTCCCAGCGTGAGATCAGCGATTCTGTGGTCTCCGTCGTGGACGAACTGCCCACCACCTGTCACCCCATGGATGTGCTGCGCACCGCCGTCAGCGTGCTCGGTGCCGAGGATCCCACCGAGGCCGACATCACTGCGGCGTCCAGCCTCGCCAAGGCGGAGTCGATGTTCGCCAAACTCCCCACCGTGGTTGCCTACGACTACCGCAGGCGTCGCCAGCTCGAACGCATCAGTCCTGACCCCACGCTCAGTTACTGCGAGAACTTCTTCTATATGTGCTTTGGCCAGGTGCCCGAACGCGCCGTCGTGGACTGCTTTGAGATCTCGATGATCCTCTACGCCGAACACAGCTTTAACGCCTCGACCTTCACCGCTCGGGTCGTCGCCTCGACCCTCTCGGACATCTACTCGGCCGTGGTGGCCGCTATCGGCGCGCTGCGCGGACCGCTGCACGGCGGGGCTAATGAGGCGGTGATGCACATGATGCTCGAGATCGACGATCCCGAGCGAGCCGCGCAGTGGCTGCACGACCAGCTGGCCGCCAAGAACAAGGTCATGGGCTTTGGGCACCGGGTCTACAAGAACGCTGACTCGC
>DATJUR010000141.1:0-19572 GCA_035502215.1 Acidimicrobiales bacterium
CCTACGCCACCAACGCGGAGCGCACTGCAGCGCTCGCCGAGTTCCTTATCGACTACAACTGGGAGCGAACCCATTCAGGCATCGGCAACAAGCCACCCGCCAGTCGACTTGTCAACAACGAACCTGGGAGTTACATCTAGAACAGTCGCAACGCGCTCTACGCGCGCGCGACCTTGGGTTCCTTGGGCAGGCCCAGGGCTCGCTCACCGACGATGTTGCGCTGGATCTCGGCGGTGCCGCCCCAGATGGTCTCGGAGCGCGAGAAGAAGAACGACGCCTGTAGCTCCGAGACGGGATAGTCTTCGCGTCCGCGGCGCATCGCGCCTGAAGGGCCGGCGACGACCCCGGAGCCGGTCAGGACTTGGGCCTGCATACCCAGGATGTTCATGGCGAGGTCCATGTAGTCACGATGCGTCTCAGACCAGAACATCTTGTTGCAGGCACCCAGCAGCGCCGCGTGGTGCGTGTTGTTAAGGGCGTCGGTCAGCGCCCGGTAGCCGTTGATCTCCATGATCTTGATCTTGGACCAGGCCTTGATGAGGTCGTCGCGAACAAGTTCGTCGTCGCTCTTGCCGACGCGTCGAGCCTCGCGCACGATCGTCTCGTACTCCTTGAGGAAGCGGCGATAACCGGTGGTTGACGACGAGCCGCGCTCGAAGCCCAGGGTGGTCATCGCGACCTTCCAGCCGTTGTTCACCCCGCCCACCACATTGCCCTTGGGACAGCGCGCGTTGGTAAAGAACACTTCGTTGAACTCAGCCGAGCCGTCCACCTGGGTGATGGGCCGCACCTCGATACCGTCTTGGTGCATGGGAACGAGGAGATAGCTGATGCCGGCGTGCTGTTCGGCGTTGGGGTCGGTGCGCGTGAGCAAAAAGACGTAGTCGGCGTACTGGGCTTGGGTCGTCCAGACCTTCTGTCCGTTGATAACCCACTCGTCGCCGTCGAGGACGGCCGTGGTCTTGAGGCTGGCCAAGTCCGAGCCGGAGTTGGGCTCAGAGAATCCCTGGCACCAGGTAATCGTGCCGTTCAAGATTCCCGGGATGAACTCCTTTTTCTGTTCGTCCGTACCCCACTGAAGAATCGTGGGGCCAACCAGGGTGTCACCAAAGAAGTCGGCGCGCATGGGGGCGTTGGCCTTCGCGAACTCTTCGTTTAAAACAACCTGCTCGATCAGGCTGAGGCCCTTGCCGCCGTACTCTTTGGGCCATCCGGCACAGATCCAGCCACCCTCAAAGAGCTTGGTGGGCCAGGTCGTGTTGAACTCGCGGCGCTCGTCGGGCGACAGGCTAAAACCGGCTTCGAACCAGCCCGCCGGCAGGTTCTCTTCGAGCCAGGCGTGGATCTCCTGGCGAAAGGACTCGGCTTCTGGAGGGTAGGTCAGATCCATATTTCGAAGCGTAGCCAGGATTACGAGGTGGTTTGTGCGGCGAGGCGAAGTGCGCGAGAATGGACGACCGCCCTGACTAGGAAAGTTGACTCGTGGCCCGCTCTCTCGCCGATACCATTGCCGCCACCAAGGCGTCGTGGGCTCTGAGCCGCACGATCGTCGTGCCCGAGCGCGTCCCCCCACGCCCGCCCCAACCCGGCAAGCTGCGCGTGGCCTTTTTGATCTACCGGGGCAATCCGCGCTGCGGGGGACAAGGTGTCTACACCCGCCACCTCACCCGCGAGCTGGTCGCCCTCGGGCACAGCGTGGAGGTCTTCTCGGGACCGCCTTGGCCCGAGCTCGATCCGGGCGTCGGCTTTACACCCGTGCGAGGTCTCGACCTCTATCGTGACCCCGATCCGTTTCGTACGCCCGCGCTCTCGGAGTTCACGTCGCTCGCCGACGTGGCGGAGTTCGCGGTCATGTTGAGTGCCGGGTTCGGCGAGCCGTTGGCCTACTCGATGCGCTTGGCCGCCTACCTCGACGATCGACGCGACGAGTTCGACATTGTCCACGACGATCAGTGCATGGGCCCGGGCGTGCTTCGTCTGCACCGGCGCGGTTGGCCCCTGCTCGAAACGCTGCATCACCCGATCACCGTGGATCGATCGATCGCCCTGGATCACGCGACCACGTGGTGGAAGCGATTTACCACCCGTCGCTGGTTCGGCTTTTTACGCATGCAGATTCGCGTCGTCAAACAGCTGCCCGCCGTGCTGACCGTCTCGCACAACTCCAAAGCAGACATCCACCAACAGATGGGGGTGGCCCTCGAGCGACTTACCGTCGTGCCCGTAGGAGTTGATCACGAGGTCTTTCGCCCCTACGACGACGTGGTGAAGAAGAAGGGTCGCTTGATGGTGACCTCGAGTAGCGACGTGCCGATGAAGGGCTTGGTGCCACTGCTCGAGGCGATCGCCAAGTTGCGCGTGGAGCGAGAGATCGACCTCATCGTGATCGGCAAACCCCAGCCCAAGGGTCGGGTTGCGCGCACCCTAGAGCGACTAGGTCTAAGTGACATCGTGACCACGATCTCGGGCGTGAGCGACGAGGAGCTGGCCCGCCTCTACGGCGAAGCCGAGGTCGCCATCGTCCCCAGCCTCTACGAGGGGTTTTCCCTGCCGGCCATCGAGGCGATGAGCTGTGGGGTGCCGGTCGTGGCCACCACGGGGGGAGCGTTACCCGAGGTGGTGGGCACCAACGGCGAGACCGGTCTGCTGGTCGAACCCAACAACCCCGAGGCGCTCGTAGAGGCCATTGGTCGCCTGCTCGATGACGCCACTTTGCGCGAACGACTGGGTGCGGCGGGTCGGAAGCGCGTCATGGAGCGCTTCACGTGGCAGGTCACCGCCCGTGGAACCGCCGCGTGCTACGAGGCGATCTTGAACCGCACTGCTCTGCCTGAGTCAATGAACTTCGACTGATGCTCACTGCCCAGTACGAGCGCCTCGGACTGCGAGCCGACGACACGTTGTTGGACCTGGGCTGCGGCTTCGGCCGCCATGCCTTCGAAGCGGCGCGCCGCGGCGCCCATGTGGTGGCCCTCGACGCCGGCGAGGACGAGGTCAAGGGCGTAGCCGGGATGTTCAACGCGATGACTGCCGCGGGCGAGCTGGATGAGAGTTCCCAACGAGCCAGCGTGGTCCAGGGCGATGCGCTGGCTCTGCCCTTCACCGACGCCTGCTTTGATCGGGTGATCTGTTCCGAAGTCCTCGAACACATTCCCGATGACCTTGGCGCCATGCGCGAACTCACGCGCGTGTTGCGCCCCGGGGGCACTATGGCCATCACCGTGCCGCGCTTTTTCCCGGAACTGGTGAATTGGGCGCTGTCGGACGAGTACCACAACGTGCCCGGTGGCCACATTCGCATCTACCGCAAGGGCGTGCTCAAAGAGCGCCTGACCTCAACTGGTCTGGTGTACACCGGACACCACTACGCCCACGGGCTGCACAGCCCGTACTGGTGGCTGAAGTGTGTGGTGGGTACCACGAACGACGAGCACCCACTTGTGAAGACCTATCACCGACTGCTCGTGTGGGACATCATGAAGAAACCTCGAACGACCAGATACGCCGAGAAGATTCTCTCGCCTTTGATGGGCAAGTCGATCGTGCTCTACCTGAAGAAGCCCTCGTGAGCTCGACTCTCACCCTGCACGGTGTGCCCGAGGTTCTCACCAGTGACCAGATCGCCACCACGGGCGAGTACCTGGCGAACTTGCAGCGAGCGAACGGTCAGATTCCGTGGTTCGAGGGCGGGCACTGCGATCCGTGGAATCACGTCGAAGTCGCCATGGCCCTGACGATCTGCGGGTACCCGCAGCGCGCCCGGGCTGCCTACGCCTGGTTGGCCCGCGAACAGCTCGGCGATGGCAGTTGGTTTAACTACTACATCGGTGAGCGCGTCAAGGACGCGCGCCTCGACACCAACGTGTGCGCCTACGTGGCGACCGGTCTCTACCACTACGTGCTGGCGACCGGTGACCTCGACTTCGCCGCAGCTATGTGGCCGATGGTTGAGCGCGCTATCTCCTTCGTGCTGCGCTGGCAGCTCGAGGACGGCACGATTCGTTGGTCCCTCGACGCCCAGGGTCGTCCCGAGCACTACGCACTCCTGACGGGATCGTCGTCGATCTTTCACTCCTTGCGCTGTGCCGTGGCCCTCGCCG
This sequence comes from Acidimicrobiales bacterium, assembly GCA_035502215.1. Lineage (GTDB taxonomy): Bacteria > Actinomycetota > Acidimicrobiia > Acidimicrobiales > RAAP-2 > RAAP-2. The sequence continues at coordinate 4,101 of DATJUR010000141.1, forward strand.
AGCGACTGGACTGCGCTCGACCGGAGTGGGAACTGGCCAGTGGACGACTCGGTCACGCGGTCTCGCACCACCCCGGCGCCTTCGCCCCTAAGAACGAGTTCGCGATGGACTGGTACTACCCGATCTTTTCGGGGGCGCTGCGCGAAGCACGGGGTGAGCGCCGCGTGGAGGACGGTTTCGAGCGACACGTCATGGAGGGCCTGGGCGTGCGCTGCGTGTCGACCAACGACTGGGTGACCGCCGCCGAGACCGCCGAGTGCGTGCTGGCCCTCGACGCGCTCGGACTCACCAGCAAGGCGCTGGAGCTGTTTCGCTGCACGAACCTGCACCGCCGCGACGACGGAGCGTACTGGACGGGAATTGCCTACCCCGGTCGCGTGACGTTCCCGCACCGCGAGGTCACCTCGTACACCGCGGCGGCCGTGTTACTCGCCGCGGACGCTCTCACGTCGTCCTCGGGTGCGGCCGGCCTCTTTCGCCACGGTGAGCTGCCCGAGCCCTTGGATCTGGCCGAGCCGGGCTGCCCTTTGCTCTAGCGACGAGCGAGCACACGCAGCGACCCCTCGGTCCCCACGTCGGCGAAGTCGCGCTCGCGCGCGGCCAGGTAGATCTCGTAGGGCGGTCGTCCGCCCTCGAGCGGGTCCTCAAAGACGTCGTGGATCAAGAGCAAACCGCCCGAGACGACCTTGGGCGACCAGTGCTCGAAGTCGGCCCAGGCGACATCACGGGCGTGTCCGCCGTCGATGAAGAGGAGATCGAGGGGTTGGGCAAAGTGTTGTGCCACGACCACCGAGGGCCCCACCAGCCCCATCACCGTGGACTCCAGGGCCGCCTCGGCGATGGCGCGTTGCCAGCAGGGCAGAGTGTTGAGGCGTCCGTCGGCGGGATCGACGAGCGTCTCGTCGAAGTGATCCCACCCTTCTTGATTCTCCTCGCTGCCGTGATGGTGATCGAGTGAATAGAGCACGCAGCTGGTCTCTTCGGCGGCTGCGCCAAGATAGAGCGCCGACTTGCCACACCACGCGCCCACTTCGAGCCAGGTCCCCCCGGGCGTGCGCTCGCCGGCTGAGTGCGCGTAGCGAAACAGAGCCAGGCCTTCGGCGCGTGGCATGAAGCCCTTTGTTGCGTCGGCTCTCGCGAGGAGCTCGGCGCGACGACTCAGGTCCACGACGAGGCCGTGTTAACGAGCGTATAGATACCCAGGCCCAGAAAGATCAGACCTCCGCCGCGCCGGATCCAGAGCAACGGCACCACGCGCTGAAGGAGTTGGCCCCCGTACGCGCCGATGAACGAGACGCACACGAGCGCGATGGAGGACGCCAAAAAGACTTCGAGCGGCGCGTGAGTTTTGATCGTGAAGTTGGCCGCTTGAATCTGAGTGAGGTCGCCAAACTCGGCGAGGAAGATCACGCTGTAGGCGGTGACGATCTCTCGTAGGCGCGTCGAGGACCCTTCGCGCTGTGCGTCGCGCTCGCCGCTTTCGCTGGCCCGCTCCTCCTTGGAGACGAGGAGGTAGGCCGCACCACCCAGAAAGAGAACGGCCACGATGATGTCCTTCACGTGCACCGGCAACAAAGTCAACAGACCGCCAGCGCCCACCGCGATACCCATCTGAGTGATGAACGCCAGCGAGGCGCCAGTCACGATCGAGGACGATCGCGAGCGCGTGCTCATCACGATGGTGGCGATCATGGTCTTGTCGGGCAGCTCCAGCAAGAACATCACGGCGAAGATGCCAAAAAACGCCCCGACGTTCATGGGGCGTTAGAACTGCTGACGAATCACTTCGGCGAAGGCCAGTCCGACTCGCATCCGTTCCATGTGTTGGGGAGCGGTCGCCGGGTAGCCGCCCATGACCGGGTGCGCGTCGTGGAAGGCCTCAACCTCGTCAGCGAAGGCGGGGTCGTTCACGTAGGTTGACGCTCCCGCGGCCATGCGCGACAAGTGCTGGGCGGGAACCTTCTCGACGATCTCGTCCCAGTGCTCGCTGACGTAGCGCCAGACGGCCGGTCCATTCTCCACATTCATCAGCAGCAACGGCAGTGTGAGGGGCACGTCCTGGCTGCGGAACTCATGCAGGTTGCGCTTGACGGCGTCGATCGAGACCTCGGGGTCGCGGAACCCGGCCAGGGCGCTCATGTAACGCATCTCCTCCTGGGGCGTGGGCGCAGCGCGGTAGCGATCGAGGAAGGTCTCATAGTCGCCGGGCCGGTCCTGGACGGCCACGACCCGCAGGATTGCTCGCGCGAGGTCGCCGTCCATCTCGTCGGCCTCGAAGCGCTTCACCGCCTCGGCGCGCACGTCCTCATCCTCTCCCACCACGCCGAGCGTCGAGATCACCACGGCGCGTAGCTGTGGGGTGAGTTCGCCCTCGTCGTTGGCTGCGTCCCACCCCAGGCGATCGAGTTGCGGGGTGAAAAGGGCGCGCACTTGGTCGCGCAAAATGAGGCGTTGCTCAGCGTTGAGCGCGCGGTACACCATGTCGACTCCGGCCGCGACGGTCTCCCAGGGGGTGGGCTCATTCTGGTCGCCCAGACCCTGGGCCAAGGTCAGAAAGTCACTCCAGGTGATCGCGTTGGCGAGCAGTGCGGCCAGCGCGTCGGAGAAGACGGTGGCTCGCTCGATCTCGGTGAGGTCGTCTAGGCGTGCGGCGATCGCCGCGGTTTCGTTGCTCGCGTAGCGCGAGCGAAAGACGCCCGAACCCCCCGCGTTGAGCAGCACGGGCGCCGCGTCGGTGACCGTGAGTGGTTCGGCATCGAGCAGGTGGCGCGAAGGCTCGCCGCCGTTGAGGGATCGGGTCATGAGCGGCACTAGCCAGTGCTCACCGATCGCGCTGTCCGCGCTCTTGGCGTGATAGCGGAAGGGCTGTTGGGTCACCGTGGTGCCCTCCAGGGTCACCAGAGGTACGCCGCCTTGCAAGATCCAAGTGTCCATGACGTCGCGAACGGGCTGACCGGAGTTCTCTTCTAACGCGTCCCACAGGTCGGTCGTCCTGGCGTTGGCGTAACTGTGCTTGCGTAGGTACAGACGGATACCGTCGCGAAAGACCTCTTCGCCCAGGTACTGCTCGAGCATGCGCAACACCGATCCGCCCTTTTCGTACGTGAGCACGTCGAACATGCCTTGGGTGTCGTCGGGCGAGATGACCTCGTACTCGATGGGACGGGTGCGATTCAGACCATCGACCTGCAGGGCCAAGTCCCGGAAGGGGATCTGACTGACCCACGTACGCCACTCCGGGCGAAACGCGTTCGTACAGATGAGTTGCATGAAGGTGGCGAAGGCCTCGTTGAGCCAGATCCCCTCCCACCACTCCATCGTCACCAAGTCGCCGAACCACATGTGGGCGAGTTCGTGGTGCACGACCTCGGCCACGCGCGCGATCTCAACGTGCGCGGCCGTGGCGGGATCGACCAACAGGGCGTTCTCGCGGTACGTGACGAGACCAAGGTTCTCCATCGCCCCCTGGAGGAAGTCGGGGATCGCGATCATGTCCAACTTCTCGCCCGGGTAGCGGATGTCGAAGTAGTGCCCGAAGAAGCGCAACGCAAAGGCACCCGCTTCGAGGGCGAGTTCGCTGAGATGCACTTTGCCGATGGGGGTGATGACGCGAAGGGGAATTCCATCGACGTCGATCGTCTCGCTCTCCTCGAAGGCCCCGATAACGAAGGCGACGAGGTAACTCGACATGATCATGGTCGGGCGAAAACTCACCGTGCGCTGGCCGTTGCCGAGGTCGACGTCTGACTCGACGGGCGAGTTGGAGTAGGTCTTGAGTTCGCTCGGCACGGTCAAATTGACCTGGAACGTGGCCTTGAAGGCTGGCTCATCCCAACAGGGAAAGGCGCGACGGGCGTCGGTGTTCTCGAACTGGGTGGTGGCAATCACGTGATCGACGCCGTTCACGTCGGTGTAGGTGGAGCGGTAAAAGCCGACCAGCTTGTCGTTCAAGACGCCGTCAAAGGCGATCTCGAGGATGGCCGGACCGACGGGCAACTGGCGATCGAAGACGAATGTGGCGGTCTGGTACGTCTCGTCCATGGTGTGCTCCAAGGAGCGATAGCTCGTGCCGTCGCTACTCACGGTGGCGGCCCCCAGTTCGAGGTCCAGCGCGTTCAGGGTAAAGCGCTCGACGCTCTCTTTGATGTCAATGTCGATCTCGACGCGCCCGGCGAAAGTGAACTTCTCGAGGTCGGGGGTGAGGAAGATACGGTACGCCGAGGGAACGACAGTTCGGGCGAGACGATAGGGGTTCGTTGAAGGGCTCATAACGCACCACCCTAGAACGATTTCGCCTATCCTCGACGGGTGAGTTCTACCCCGACGCCGGTCTCGCTGCGTCAAAAGCCTGGTCCCCATCGCCTCGCCGTCACTGGTATCGGCAACGCCATGCTCGACATCATCACCGAGGACGTGGCCGAGGTGTACGCCTCGCTCGGCCTCGTCAAAGCGTCTATGGAACTCATCGACGTGGACCAGCTCGAGCGTTTCATCGCGGCCATGGGAACGACGATCCAGATGTCGGGCGGATCGGTCGCCAACTCCATCGCCGGGATCGCCGCCCTGGGAGGAACCTGCGGATATATCGGCAAGGTCGCCGACGACGAGTTCGGTGAGCGGTTTCGTCGTGACCTCGAGTCCCTCGGGGTGGAGCTGGACCTCGCCGTGGCCCGCTCCGACGAGGGCGCGACGGGGCGCTGTCACGTCTTTATCACCCCCGACGCCCAGCGCACGATGGCCACGTATCTCGGCGCCTCGAATCGCCTGACCACCGAGGACATTCACGGCGACCTCATTACGCGCTCGGAGATCACCTACGTCGAGGGGTACCTCTTCGACCTGCCGCCCGCCAAGGAGTCGATTCGCAAGGTCGTGAACTTCGCTCACGAGGCCGACTCGATGGTGGCGCTGTCGCTCTCGGACATGTTCTGTGTGAATCGTCACCGTCGCGACTTCCTCGACCTCGTCACGGGTGACGTCGACGTGCTGCTGGCCAACGAGGCCGAGATCTTGTCGCTGTTTCAGTATGAGCGACTGGAGCAAGCCTTCGAGGCCCTCGACGAGATTGGTGTGCTCGCGGTGGTGACGCGCGGACCTCAGGGCGCCGAGGTCGCGACGGTCTCGGGCGTGGTGCACGTTGCCGCGGCTGAGGTGAGCGACGTCGTCGATCAAAACGGCGCGGGCGACATGTTCGCCGCGGGCTTCCTCTACGGCCTGGCGCTGGGGGCCGATCCGGTGGAGGCGGCCGAGCTCGGATCGCTGTGCGCGGGGGAGATCATCACGCATCTGGGCGCGCGGCCCGAGAACGACCTGGAACTGTTGGGCATCGAGGCCGGACTTCTCTAGTCAGATTCCCTGGGCGTCGAGAATGGCGTCGAGTTCTCTGGTGCGCACGGTCTCCCACCGTACCCAGGCAATGGCCATGGGAATCAGGGCCAGCAGCATGAGCGCGTCGCCGCCGATCCACATAATGCCCCCGCCCAACTTGATATTCGAGAGCTGCCAGGCCGCACTCGTGCCCGCCGGTGCCATCATCGCGTAGTTGGAGTAGGGCACGTGTGAGGACATCGACAACACCAGGCCGGTGAAGGTGTCCACGGGAACCGCGGCCATCACGTAGACCAGGCGTAGCCCCGGGTGAAGCTTGGCGCCGCGCTCGAGCCCGAAGGCCGGGCGAAAGAAGAGGTAGCCCACCACGAGAAAGCCGATCTGCTCGAGATGGTGAATCCACATGTGGACCATCATGAGGTTCATGAATCCCGTTAGGTGCGTGACGGGGATAAAGGCAAAGTACAGCGCGAAGCCGACGAGGGGATGGGTGAGCGTGGTCATGAAGCGGCTATCGAGGACTCGGCGAATCACGTAATTACCGCTCTGGTAGGCGAGGTCGAGCGGTGCACTCAAGGCGAAGAGGGGAGCGGCGATCATGATGAGCATCAGGTGCTGGACCATGTGGTCGCTGAAGTACTCCATGTCGTAGACGCCGACGAAACTCTGGGTGGCGAGGAAGGTCACCACGAGGCCGGCAACGAAGCAGATGCTGCGCGAACGGGCCCAGGGGGTGGGTCTACGTCGTACGCCCCAGTAGTAGAGCGCTCCCGCGGCGACCAACATAATCATGGGCAGGGCCGCGATGTCCCAGTGATTCAGATGGCGCCAGGAGAACGGCATGTTCATCGTCATGGGCGGCACGAGCACATATTACGGGGCGTTTTCGCCGCTGAAAAAACTCTCAGTAGGATGGCGTGGTGCGTCGAAAGTATTTCACCCTTCGAGCCATCGGTCTTCACATCGCTTTGATTCTGTGGATCACTCTGTGCGCCCTCGCGGCGTGGTGGCAGGTGGGGCGAGCCATCCAGGGCAACGCGCTGAGTTTCCTGTACTCGATTGAGTGGCCCCTCATTGGAGTCTTGGGCATCGTCGGCTGGTACTCGATGTTGAACATGGAAAAGGTGTCTGAGCACAAGGAGAAGGCGCGTCGCGAGTACGAAGAACGTATGCGCGCCGAGGCCCAGGCCGCGCGCGAACGAGCCGCGGCCGCGGAAGGTGAGGACCCCTCTTTGGCCGCCTACAACGATCACCTCGCCCAACTCTCCCAAACGCCCAAGAAGCGGCTCTGGGGTCATTAGTGGAGGCCACGTTTCGCCGGTATCGGGCCATGTCCTATATCACCGGTACGACCTTATTAGTCCTGTTCGTAACCCTTTTTTTGCACACCGTTGATCTCACGTTCTGGGACCACATCCACCTGTTTGTCGATGTCGTAGGGATCGGGCACGGCATCGTCTTGTACCCGATCTACATGATCACGTGCTTTAACTTGACGTTGAAGTTTCGCCTGCCGATCTTCTACATCGCGATCATGCTCTTCGCCGGTTTCGTGCCCGGACTCGCCTTCTATCTCGAGCATCGCATGCGTCTCAAGCTCTACCCCTATGGTCTGCCCGAGAAAGTTCCCGCCACTCAGTGAGCGAGTGGCTCGCGCGTAGGGTCATCGCCTACGCGCACCAGGGTGGCTCCTTCGAAGGTCCTTCTTCGACGTTGGCCGCGATCGAACGCGCACTCGACGCGGGCGCGAGTGGAATCGAACTCGACGTGCACGCCACCCAGGATCGTCGCCTCGTGGTCTGTCACGACGACACCGTCGATCGCACCACCAACCGCCGCGGGGCGATCGCCGAAATGACCCTCGAGGAGCTGCGCCAGGTTGACAATGCCTACTGGTGGATCGAGGGCGACGTGGTAACCCCTGGTCGGCCCGATCAGGACTACCAGTTCCGGGGTCGCGCGCCAGCGGATCGAAGATTTGGGGTCGCCACGCTCGAAGAAGTGGCGAGGACGTTTCCCGACGTTTTGTTGAATCTGGATATCAAGGGCACGGCACCCGAAGTTCAACCCTACGAGGAGCAACTGGCCGACGAGATCACGCGACTGGATCTAACGGGTCGCGTGATTGTGGCGTCGTTTCACGACTCGGCGATTCAGAGCTTTCGGCGCTGGGCGCCGAGCGTGCCCACGTCGGCGGCCACGGACGAAACCGCCGACTTTTACTTCTCGCTCGACGGCGAACGCCTCGCGCCATCGGTGGTGGCCCTCCAAGTGCCCGCGCGCTACGGCACCCTCGACGTGGTCACCGAGTCATTCGTGGCGGGGGCGCACGCGGCGGGTATCGCGGTGCACGTGTGGACGATCAACGACGTCGACGAGATGCGACGTCTGGTAGACCTCGGTGTCGATGGTCTGATTAGCGACCGTCCGAGCGTGCTCACCTCTGTGCTGCGCGAACGCGGTTGCCTCTGGGAGGGACTAGTCGCGTAGCGCAGGCAAAGCCGGTGACCTATCGCGAGGGAGTCTTCTCTTTCGACGCTCGGGCCGAGCGCCTCATTGCTGGGGGTTCTCATAGAAAACTCGAACTCTGGCCGCCTGGCCATCGGCGTTCAGCTCTACGACATCCAGCACTCGGTTGTTGTTGTCGCGCAGGTACAGCAAGGCGTACCCGGCCGGGCTACTAAGGAACGCCTCCTCGGTGAAGGTCAGGTGAGGTGCAAGCTCTAGTCCACGTTCGAAATGTCGACGAAGCTCGGCCCTACCCTGCAGACGCCCGTCGTCGCGGCCCCATCTCTGGACGACCGTGGGTGCGACGAAGTCCACATCCTCGGAGTAGCAGGACATGATCGCATCGAGGTCGTGGGAGTTCCAAGCGGCCAGCCAATTGTCGACGTGACGTCGCGGGTCCATGTGACAGCGTGTCACAGGTCGAGTACCTGAGCCGCAAACGTGTCTCGACGTGGGCGCTAGCCCTTGATGCGGCGTCGAGCGCGCACCAGCGATAGCGTCAGACCGGCGACGACCAGGACGGGTAGAGCCACCTCAGCGAGGCCGTTGAGGTGGGCGGAGTCACGCGCGAGCGCCACGATCCCGATGACGAGAAGAACCACGACGGTGATCTCGGGCGTGTCGCCGACGAGGAAGTCCCACCAGAAGCGGGCGAACGCGACGATCGCCGCCCTGATCCAGTTCAGGACTCTCCTCACGCGCGCCGCGCCTCGAGGGCCTGGGCGTTGGGCGACCAGTGGCTGAGGACCGCAACCACAACGGCGTAGACCACCACGAGAACGAGCAGCATGGTGTCCCCGCCGGGCCAGTGAACGTGAAGCCCTTCGCCCGTCCAGAACGTTCCGAAACTGACCAGCATGACACCCACCGACATCTTCATGAGGTTCTCGGGGACGTTGGTGAGCTGGCGCGCGACAATCGCCCCCACGAGGGCGACGCAGACAACCGCCACCGCCGCGACGATGATGGCGAGACCGAGGCGGTGCGCTGACGTGCCCAATGTCAGCACAGCGACAACGATCTCTGTGCCCTCGAGAAAGACTCCCTTGAAGGCGACGACGAAGGCGACGTTGTCGCGCCCCACGGACTTGCCCTCGGCGCGCAGTGACGCCACCGTCTTTTCGTAGATCGCGTCTTCATCGTGCAGGCCGATATAGCCGGTTGACCGCAGGATGGCTTTGCGGAGCCACTGAAGCCCAAAGACCAGCAGTACTGAGCCCACCACCAGGCGCAGCGGCGTGAGGGGCACCCGAACCAGGGCGGGACCGAAGATGGCGACCAGCGCGGCGAGGGCCACCAGTGCGGCTGCGCTGCCCTCCAGGGAGGAACGCCACCCGCGGGTGTGACCGACCGCCACCACGATGGTGAGGGCTTCGACCATCTCGACTGACGCGGCGAGAAAGACGGCGCAGATCAAGACCAGAGTTGACGTGGAACCGCTGACAGTAGCGATCATCTGACCTCAACCCTACGCCGACACGTGCGCGCCCTAGATCGGAAACAATCGATATGTGAGACCGAAAAGGCGCGCTTTAGCCCCGGCCGCAGTTCGGTCGCTTACCGTGGTTGGCCTTCTTCTTGGCGCGTAGTTTGCGCTTCACGGTTCGCTTTGACATAGGTGACAATGTTAGTGGGAGTTGCCGTGCAGTCGCCAAACGAGGACCAAGTTGGAAGAGAACGTCAGTAGCGGTGAATTAGTGCTCGTCGCGACGCCGATCGGCAACCTCGGGGACCTCTCGACCCGGGCGCTCGACCTCCTTCGGCGCGCCGACGCCATCTACTGCGAAGACACACGCCACTCGAGGACGCTGCTGAGCGCGAATGGCATTCCCGCAGGTGGACGGCTGCGGGCGCTGCACGAGCACAACGAGGTGACAGAGAGTGCGCGCGTGGTCTCTCGCGTCGCGGCGGGCGAACTGGTCCTCTTGGTGAGTGACGCGGGAACGCCCGGTATCTCGGACCCCGGGAGTCGGGTGGTGGCGGCGGTCGCGGGAGCCGGTCTTCGCGTCACGACGGCTCCGGGACCGTCGGCGGTGACGGCGGCGCTGAGCGTGAGCGGCCTGTCTACGGAGAGGTTCGTCATGGAAGGGTTCTTGGCGCGTAAGGCCGGCGAGCGATCGCAGTCCTACGCCGAGTGGGCGCACGAGGAACGCACGATCGTCTTTTTCGAGTCCCCCCAGCGCGTGAGTTCGGTCATGGTCGAGTTGGCTGCTCTCTACCCCGATCGGCGCGTCGCGGTGGTACGTGAGCTCACCAAGTTTCACGAGGAGATTCTTCGCGGCACGGTGGAGGAAGTTGCACGCGGGCTGGTCGAACGCGAGATCCAAGGCGAAGTGGTCGTCGTTCTCGAGGGCGCGCCCAGCCGAGAGCGCGTCAGTGACGACGTCGTATTGGCCGCGCTCGACGAGCAGCGTGGCGAAGGGGTAAGTACCCGCGACGCCGTCGACTACGTATCACGGGTCTTGGGAGTGCCGCACCGCGACGTCTACGCACTCGCCCTGGCGAGCCGGAGGGACGCGCCAGGCGATTAACTAACCTCTATCTATGGGCCGCTTCTACATCACGACGCCTATTTACTACGCCAACGATGCCCCCCACGTGGGGTCGGCCTACACGACGGTCAACGCCGACGCGCTGGCGCGCTGGCACCGATTGGCGGGCGATGAGGTGAAGTTCCTTACCGGCACCGACGAGCACGGACAGAAAATGGCTGATGCGGCGGCCAAACACGGCGCGACACCCCAGGAGTGGACCGACCAGGTGTCCGAGAGGTTCCGCGCGGCGTGGTCCGCGCTGGATATCTCCTACGACGATTTCATCCGGACATCGGAACCTCGTCATTACGAGTCGGTTCAGACGTTCCTCTCGGTGATTTACGAGAACGGCTACATCTACAAAGACGTCTACGAGGGCCTGTACTGCGTGAGCTGTGAGGACTACTACACCTTGGACGCGAGCGACGAGGGCAAGTGTCCGATACACCACTCCGCCCTCACCGAGATGCAAGAGGAGAACTGGTTCTTTCGTCTCAGCGCCTTTGAGGACCGGCTCATCGAGTACTACGAGAAGAATCCGGCTTTTGTCACCCCTGAGACCAAGCGCAACGAGGCCTTCGCCTTCGTCAAGGGTGGACTACGTGACATCTCGATCACGCGCACCTCGATCAGCTGGGGCGTGCCCGTTCCCTGGGACCCGGGGCACGTCTTTTACGTGTGGTACGACGCACTCATCAACTACCTCACCGCGATCGGTTACGGGCGGGACGACGATGAGGTGGCGTACTGGTGGCCGTACTCGAATCACCTGATCGGCAAGGAGATCATTCGATTCCACTGCGTCTGGTGGCCGGCGATGTGCATGGCGGCGGGACTCGAACCAGTCCATCACGTGCACGTGCACGGCTGGCTGCTCATCGGCGGCGAGAAGTTGGGCAAGACCATGGCCGCCGAAGGGGCGGTCAAGATCACCGACATCGAGCCAGTCGGTCTGGCCCAGGAGTACGGCGTTGACCCGCTGCGCTACTACTTGCTGCGAGAGACGGCCCTGGGCAACGACGGTGAGTTCTCCCTTGAGGGCATCACCGCGCGCTACAACACCGACTTGGCCAACAATCTGGGCAACCTCGTCGCGCGCGTCGCGGCTGTCGTGGCGACCAAGTGTGGAGGCCACGGCCCCCAGCCTCGCTTCGACTCGCCCCTGCGGACGCTCGCCGAGGGCACCCTCACCAAGGCGGCCGAGGCGTGGGAGGCCTTTGCTCCTCAGCGCGCCCTCGAGGCGACCTTCGAGCTGGTGAGTGCGACCAACGCCTACCTCGAAGCCCACGCGCCCTGGAAGATGGAACCGGGTAGCGACGTGGACGCCGTCATGGGCGACTCGCTTGAGGCGATTCGCCTGGTCGCAATCCTCATTACACCCGCGATGCCGAGCATCGCCCACGAGATCTGGCGGCGTATCGGACTGGCTGGGGAACCGGCAAGCGTGGAGTTCGCTGCCGTCTCCTGGGGACAGTACCCGGGCGGAAGCGTTGAGAAGAAAGAGCCGCTCTTTCCGCGCATCACGGGTGAGCAGTGAACTTCTGGACCGACGCGCACTGCCATCTTCAAGACGAGTTCTTCGACCACGCGAGGGACGCTGCAGCCCAGGTGGACGCCGCACTCGAGCGCGCGCGCGACGCGGGGGTACACCGTGTCGTGGTGGTGGGAACCGGGGCTAAGAGTTCGGCCGAGGCCCTCGCGCTGACCGACCTGAGCGCCGACGTGGATCTCTTTGCCACGGTCGGTCTTCATCCCCACGACGCGACCGAGGATCTGGGCCCGGTAGCGGCGCTGGCTCGATCACGACACCCCCGACTAGTGGGCATTGGTGAGTGCGGTCTCGACTACTACTACCTGCACTCGCCAAAGGCCCAGCAACGAGAGGCTTTTGCCGCTCAGATTGCCCTGGCCCTCGAGCTTGATCTCGCCTTGGTGGTGCACGCACGCGACGCCTTCGAGGACCTCTTTGATGTCTTTGCCAGCGAGGGTGTGCCGCCTCGCACGGTGATTCACTGCTTCACGGGCGGCCCCGAGGACGCCGTCAACTGTCTGGAGCGAGGCTGCGACATCTCGCTGTCTGGCATCGTCACGTTCAAGAACGCCGACGCCTTGCGAGAGGCGGCCCGACTGGTCCCACTCGATCGCCTGCACGTCGAGACCGACAGCCCCTTTTTGGCTCCCGTACCCTATCGCGGCAAGAAGAACGAGCCGAGCTACGTGTCCATAGTGGGCGACTACGTCGCCGCCCTACGCGGCGAGGATGTCCAGGCTCTGCGTGAGGCCACGTCGGCGAACTCCGCGCGACTCTTCAACCTTCCCGCGGCCTGAGCGAAAGCCCAACGTTTTCAAGGGTTCTCGCGACTGGTTGCCCCGCGAGTCGGGCTCTCGTAGCGTAGAGGACGGGTTGTACCAACCGGTAGGCCGGCGGAGGGCATCGACTGAGTACTACACGACGTGGGGCGTTTAGGCGTCCGCGGTTACTGCGTACGACGGCGGTCGCGTTCGTGACCTGTGGCGTGCTTCTGACACCCGGTCTAGCGGGCGCGAGCTCTCATCCGGCCTTTCGCATGCCCGACCTCGTGGGAAGGTCGCGCCTGGCGGTCTATCGCACGATGCGCCACGACGGCCTCTACTTCGTCACGCACGGACCAGGCAGTTCCGATGACCGCTGGAACGACGTCGTGAGTCAGAGCCCGGCGCCCGGGGACATGGTGCGCTGGCACAGCGAGGCCTCCTTGAGCGTTCGCCCGGGTCCGCCCACCGCCCACGCCGAGCGGGTGGTACCTCGGCTCACGGGGCGCTCACGGGCGGCGGTCTACGCGGCCATGAAGTCGGCGGCTCTGTACTTTTCGACGGTTGGACCAGGAAGTTCGAACGGGACATGGAAGATGGCCGTGGCCCAGTCGCCCCGGGCCGGCACCAAGGTGCCCTGGCACTCCACGGTCGTCGTTCACGTCACGACGCGTGCTCCGGTGGTGGAAACTGCCGCCAAAAAGTCAGCGTCGCCCGAGGGCGGGACCTCCACGGCGACAAATGAGGTCGTCAGTGGGGCCAACTTCAAGCTCGGGGTCGCGACGTGGTACAGCTACGTCCCAGGTCAGTGCGCCACGTGGTACCTGCCCAAGGGAACGGTCATCACGGTGCTGGACCTCGCCACCGGTCGTTCGATCACCTGCACCATCACCGACCGCGACAGCGACGTCGACAATCACATCGTGGATCTCGACGCGGCCCAGTTCGCCGAACTAGAACCACTCGCCAAGGGACTGATTAGTGTCAAAGTCTCTTGGTGACCCTTTCGCGCACTGAACTCGTCACGCTGATGCAAGCCCGCGGGCTACGGCCGTCGCGCGCCCTGGGCCAGAACTTCGTCGTTGACGCCAACACGGTACGGCGCATCGCGCGCCTCGCACAGATCGGCCCCGGTGACCAGGTCTTAGAGATCGGAGCCGGACTGGGATCACTCTCGCTCGCCCTGGCCGAGACCGGGGCCAGCGTCCAGGCCCTCGAGATCGACCGGCACCTGATTGAGCCACTGCGAGAGATTGTCGAGCCTCGCGGAGTCGCCGTGCACCACGCCGACGCCCTGCTCGCCGACTACGACGAGATCCTGGGCGCCCGCGAGACCGTGGTGGTGGCGAATCTGCCCTACAACGTGGCCACACCGGTCGTGCTACACCTGCTCGAGACTCGACCCGAGGTCGCGCGCATGCTGGTCATGGTTCAAAAAGAAGCGGGCGACCGGCTGGCGGCGCACGCAGGAGACGAAGCGTACGGGGCCGTGTCGTTGCGGGTCCAGTACTACGCCGACGCGGCGGTGGTGGGCAAGGTGCCCGCCAGCGTCTTTGTGCCCCGGCCCCACGTCGACTCCGCGCTGGTGTCGATCGTGCGACGTGCGACGGTGCGCGTGGACCCGAGCCTCGTGAGCGAAGACGAGCTCTTTTCGGTCATCCGGACGGCCTTTGGACAGCGCCGCAAGATGCTTCGCCGTTCGCTGGGCGAGTGGAGCACCGAGGGCGTCTTTGAGCGTGCGGGCGTGGCCGAGACGCGACGTCCCGAGGAGCTCACGATTGAAGAGTTCGCGGCCCTGGCGGCGGCACGATGATTGAACTGGTCGCGCCGGCGAAACTCACGTGGTTTCTTGAGATCACCCGATCTCGAGGTGACGGAATGCACGAGCTGCGAGCCGAGATGCTGAGTCTCGACTTTGCCGATCGTCTCGAGGTCGACGAAGACGCCGACTACCTCAGGCTCGAGGGTCCGTACTCGAACGTCACGCCCAATGAGGACAACCTGGTCGCGCGGGCCCTTGAGTTGGTACACCGTCGTGCGGGCGTGACCCTGCACAAGTTTGTTCCACCGGGCGGGGGCCTGGGCGGCGGTAGTTCCGACGCGGGGGCGATCCTGCGCTGGGCCGGGGGAGTGAGCGCCGAGGAGGCCCTCACGCTGGGAGGCGACGTGCCATTTTGCCAGGTGGGTGGGCGCGCGCTCGTTGAGGGCGTGGGCGAGAAGGTCTACCAACGCCCGTATGAAGAGCGTGAGGTGACCCTCATCCTGCTCAGTTTTGGGGTGAACACCGCTCAGTGCTATCGCGCCTACGACGAACTGGTGGCTCGCGGGCAGCGCCCGTCGGGTCGTAACCACCTCGAGGCTGCGGCTCGGATCGTTGAGCCGCGCCTGGCCGAGACGATGGACTGGCTCTCGGCCACCCTGGGCGACCGGGTGCACCTGGCCGGATCAGGTTCCACGCTCTTTGTCGAGGGTCACCTCGAGCAAGGTGTCAGCGCCTGGGACGTGATGGGCCCCGAAGGTGTCGTTCAGTTTTGCCAGACCACCACCACGCCCCCAGCGGCGTAGCGAGCGCTATTTACCGGCGGCTCGACGCTGAAAGCGCGTGCGCTTGAGCATCTTCTTGTGCTTCTTCTTGCGCATACGCTTGCGCCGCTTCTTGATGAGTGATCCCATGGCCCGAAGAACACTACTACGTTCTGATGAGGCCCTATTTTCTGGAGGTTCTCGTGGCGTGGGTGCTTGATCACGTGCAGCTCGCGATTCCCGCGGGTTCCGAAGAGTTGTGCGACGGGTTCTACGTGAGCGTGCTG
>DATJUR010000142.1:0-4444 GCA_035502215.1 Acidimicrobiales bacterium
CCTGTCCACTGGTGGCCAAGGTCCACACCGAAGCGCGCCGCTACGCCGCCCAGAACTACAACATCGTTCTGATCGGTCACCCGGACCACGAAGAAGTCCAGGGCACGCTCGGCGAAGCCCCCGAACACATCACGCTGGTGGAGGACATCGACGACGTGGCCACCCTCGCGCTCGATGAGCGTCCGGTGGCGTACCTCACCCAGACCACGCTCGCCACCGACGAAACCGCGGCCATCGTCGCCGCCCTACGCGAGCGCTACCCCGACGTGACTGGACCCGCCACCGACGACATCTGCTACGCCACCCAGAATCGCCAAGACGCCGTTCGCTCGATTGCGCGACGCTGTGACCTTCTGCTCGTGGTGGGTTCGTCGAACTCCTCGAATACCGCGCGCCTCGTCGAAGTAGCCCAGCGCGAAGGTTGCCGATCCGAACTCCTCGAAGACGAAAGCCAGCTGGAACTGAGTTGGCTCTCAGGCGCTCGCACCATCGGCGTCACCGCTGGGGCGTCGGTGCCCGAGGAGTTGGTCGGTGGGGTCGTGAACTCTCTCGCGTCACTCGGTCCGGTGCACTTGAGCGAGGAACGCATCGTGCAAGAGACCGTTCACTTCGCGCTCCCGACTAGGGTACGGTAATGGCCGTTCCCCTTCGCCAGAATCTTCGCATCGGTACGTATCTGCTCAAGCACCGCTGGAAGAAGACCCCCTATTACCCCTTCATCGTCGAGATCGAGCCCCTGTTCGCGTGCAACCTCGCCTGTCCGGGCTGCGGCAAGATCCAGTACCCGACCGAGATTCTGCGCAAGCGCCTTTCAGTTGACGACGTGATCAACGCGGTCGAAGAGAGCGGCACGCCGATGGTCTCGATCGCCGGCGGTGAGCCGTTGCTGCACCCACAGATTGGCGAGATCGTCTCGGAGCTGATCAAGCGCAAGATCTACGTCTACCTGTGTACGAACGCGATCTTGCTCGAGCGACGTCTCGAAAAGTTCACCCCCTCGCGGTACTTCTCCTGGGTCATTCACATGGACGGCCTCCAGGAGCGCCACGATCTCGCGGTGAATCGCTACGGCGTCTTTGACGAAGCGGTCAAGGCCATCAAGGCCGCCAAGGCCAAGGGCTTCCGGGTGTGTACCAACTCCACGTTCTTTGACACCGACCAGCCCAAGACGGTGCGTGACGTTCTCGACTTTCTCAATGACGACATCAAGGTCGACGCCATGATGATCTCACCGGCCTTCGCCTACGAGAAGGCGCCCGATCAAGAGCACTACCTGGGCGTGGAACAGTCGCGCGAACTTTTCCGCGAAGCCTTTGCCGACGGCCACCGCAAGCGTTGGCGCCTCAATCACTCGCCTCTGTTCCTCGACTTCCTCGAGGGCAAGCGCGACTTTCAGTGCACCGCCTGGGGTATTCCGAGTTACTCGGTCTTTGGCTGGCAGCGCCCGTGCTACCTGATGTCCGACGGCTACGCCGCGACCTATAAAGAACTCACCGAGACAACCGACTGGTCCAAGTACGGTCGAGGTCGCGATGAACGCTGCGCGAACTGCATGGCGCACTGTGGCTACGAACCCACGGCGGTGATTGCCACGATGGACTCACTGCGCGAGTCGATTCGCGCGATGATCGGCACGCACTAAGCCGACCCGACCCATAGCGCCGTCGCGCGTTACGGTCTCGTTATGCTCGACACCCAACGTTTGACCCGCCGGCGCGGGGTGCGAGGCGAGTTGGTGCGTCTGTGGGTCACCACGCGAGCGGGCTGGACGAACGGCGCGCGACCCTGGTTCGCCGTCTCGCTCGCCCTCGCCTGTGTGGCGGTGAGCGTCCTGTTGCACGCTCACGTCTGGCGACCCGAGCTGTGGCACTCGGGCAGCGTCCGGGCCAGCTTGCCCCTCGACAGCGAACTCGCGCGGCTTCCCATGTCGCTCTTCATGCCGACCGCGTACCTGCCGCTGTGGGGAGCCGTGCTTCAACTACTGGTGGTCATCGGCCTGGGCGAACTCATTCTCGGGCGCAGCGTCACCGTTGTCGTGGCGAGCGCGGGCCACGTGGGTTCCACGCTGCTCGCTCGAGTGCTGCTCGCAAGCTCCTTCGCCCATCTCGTCGGGCTGAGCCCGGTCATGGCACACCTCATTGATACGGGTCCCTCGGGCGCCACCACGGCGGTGGGACCGTGCTTGGTGGTGTCGCTGCGAATGACTCGCACGGCTGCGCTCTTGACACTGTCACTCGCGCTCGCGGCCGTCGTCGCACCGGGTCTCGACGGCGTCGAACACGCCGGCGCGCTTTTGATCGGTCTCACCGGCGGCTTCATCCTGAGCTGGTTCTACGCGCACCACAGAGATCGATCGGTCCCGCGGGCCGAGGCCCGGTGGGCTCGAGCGCTTCATCGTCGGCGTCCGGGAATCGTCGCGCTGAGTGAACCTTCCTCACTCAGCCCGAGGTGATCGACACGCTCTCGCCCACGGCCATCAGCTCCACCCACGTTTGGCCCGGGGTCAGCTTGATCAGCGTTCCCTGGGCGTTTCGATAGGTGGTGCGAGTGCGCAAGTTCGGCCGCGACCACGTACCGCGTTCCAGGCGTCCTTGACTGAACACCTCGACGGGGCCCGAGCCAATGAGCTGGGCGTAGGAGTCGATCACCCCCACTCCCCCCACGTAGTTGACCGTCATCACGATCACGTTCTTTGGTGAGATCCGTACACCCTCCGCGGTAACGTCCGGCGCGCCAAAGATCGATCGGTCCCACGACTTGGTCGCGGCGTTCCACGTGTAGGTGGCGGCATATCCCGACTCAAAGCCCACCGTAAAGGCCTTGACCGCCGGGCCGTGGAACGTCTTGGATCCCGCCAAGTACGTAAAGAGCGGGGGCGGTGGGCGGGGCTTGCCGTCTTTTTTCATGAGCAGCGTGCCGTTGGCGAGCAGATTGTGCGGCGCGGGGCGATCGGGGTCTCGGTACATCGCGGAACCCGCGTTGGACTCGTCGTAGAGCTTGACCGGTGCGGTTTGGATACTTCTGACCGCGTACTCCGCGCCGCCCGAGAAGGCGAAGACACCGCCGATGGGAAAGACGATCTCGCGATCGGTGCGCCGAACCGAGCGCACGGGACCCACGACTGATGGAACGTGAGAGTTAAATATCGCCGCCAGTCGAGTGATGCCACCTTCGACGATCTCTTCGTAGACCACGTCGGCGTCTTGGACGCCGTACTGGGGCTGGGCCTGGGGGGTGTTGTCGATCTTGACGGTAAGAGCGGAGTAGTCCTTCAGCAGGCGCTTTGGAAACGGCAGTCCCGTGAGCGGCGCCGTCGGTCGTGGAGGTGCGGTCGTGGTGGTGGTAGGTCGCGTTGTCGTGGTCGAAGTGGTCGACGATGACGTCGTCGTTGATGTCGTGGTGGAGTCCGCGTGCGCGCTCGTGACCGTAAAGAGCCCGGCACCGAGTGCGAACGCGGCGATCAGGGGGGCCCGGCGACGCATGGCCAAAAACCTAGTGCCCTCGCACGCCGCCGTGATGACAGGTAGTCACAGGGTGGTCGAATTTGCCACGTAACAGCCTTCTGTGTCCTCAAGTCTCAACCCTGGCCCACTTTTGCTTGTCGAAACGCAAAAACGCACCAGATTGGCCCTAGCATCGGCGTAGATCGGGGCGGCTACATGGACGTACGTCAGACTTCGCTGTACTCTCGCGTCGCGCGACGGCGCCGATCCGAACGCGGAGTCTCGATGATCTCGACCCTGGCCGTGGTCGTCATCCTCGGGGTCATCGTGACCATCGTGGTCGCCAATGGCGGTACTCCCTCGAACCCCCGCACGAGTATCTCGGGAACCCCGGGTGACACGACGACCACGACCGGCCCGTCAAGCATCGGCAGCGACGCCACGGCCGCGGCCATCTCCTCGTGTCTGGGCAACTATGCGATCGTCGAGTCCGCGATCTCGGACTACCAGAGCCTGGAGAACTCGACTCCCCCGGCGGGTACGGCCTGGGCCACGTCAGCCTCGGGGGGTCCCATCCTTCAGTCCTGGCCCTCTGATCCCGGGTACTACACGCTCAGTTGGAATGGGCACCTGCTCAGTGTCATTCCCGAACACGGTGCGGCCTCGCACGGAAACACCGGAACCTCGTCTCCCCCGACCGGGTGTCACGCCGCCTGACTCCGGCGGCTCTCCGATACGCTCATTCGCCAGTTTGACCATCGATGGCTTCGCGAATGAGATCCGCGTGCCCATTGTGTCGCGCGTACTCCTCGATCATGTGACACATGATCCAGCGCAGACTCGGCGACCGACCGTCTCGCCACTGCTTAAGCGCGAGTTGATCGAGTCCACCTCCGCGGAGTGCTTCGTCCAACGCCGAGTTCGCGATATCGACCGACTTGCGCCACTGGGCCCACAACTGCTCGGGCGAGTCATCCAGTGACGTTCGCCACTCCCAGTCG
>DATJUR010000143.1:0-5813 GCA_035502215.1 Acidimicrobiales bacterium
GGCGAGGAGTGCTTCGTCCGATGCCGAGAGTTCACTGTTGGAGGTCACCGGTCGCATCAGGGCTTCGACGATGCTGGGGTCCAGCGCCGTGCCGCCGGTGGCGACCATGCGGATGGCTTCGATGAGCTGATTGCCCTGGGCCAGGTGGTCCTTTAAGAGATAGCCGTACCCGGCCGACCCTTCGGCCAGCAGGGCGACGGCGTACTCGGGGTCGTCGTACTGGCTCAAGACGACGATTCCGGTACCGGGGTGGCGCTTGCGCACTTCCTTGGCCGCTTCGATACCCTCGCGGTTAAACGACGGCGGCATGCGAATGTCGGTGACCAGCACGTTGGGCGCACACTTGCTCGCCCCCTCGACGGTCTCGTCGTAGTCCGAAGCGACGCCCACGATCTCGAGGTCACCTTGACGGTCGATGAGCGCTCGCACGCCTTCGCGCACCAGCAGGTTGTCGTCGGCCAGAAAGACCGTGATCACGGAGTCACGCTCGAGGACCGGATCGCTCACGCCAGAGAGTCTGTCTCTCCCTGCTCGCTTTTGACAGGGGGCGAGCCACCATATCGGTGGGGGTGATAGTCCCACCTCAGAGGGATGCGTCACCACTATTTACCGCGGTTGTTGGAACCGGCACGCTGGGCCTATGAGATACCTAAGTTCTGTCACCACCCTGTCCTGGATCCCCTCGGAAGCCGTTCAAGGCTCGACGAGGCTGGCCTTTGACGCCGGCATGACCCACTACGACCAAGCGCCGCCCGACGTGATCGACGACCTCGAGGCCCTGCGCCGAGACGATCGCTTCCGCTTCGCCAATCGCCTCGCGGCCTCGATTCAGGTGAACTCCAAGGGTGAGATCACTGGGGCGAGCTACACCGGTGGGGGACTCATCGGCAGCACGAGGGTGAAGTTAGGTCCGGTGAGTCACGTGTTTGACGCTGTCGCACTGCCCGACATCAAACACAAGCCGGTCTACGGCGACGGATGGGTGCGCTTCACCCAAACCGCGGGCGGGCGTACCGGGATGCCCGCGCCGCGTCGGGTACGAAGGGCGCCCTTCGTCCAGTGGAACGGACCGCTGGCCTGGACGACGCTCTCGCTGACCATGTACGCCAACGGCGAGTCCAAGGGCGCCCTCGTCGGAGCCAGTCGCTTTCCACGTCACTGGGTCTACGACGCCGAGAACCGGCTAAGCGCCAAGTCCGGGCTGATTGACTTCACCGACTGGTACCGCAAGGCCTTTGGCAAGCAGACGCCCTGGGGCGCCCAGGACTCCGACGCCTTTGTCACCACCGTCGAAACCGCCCTCGAGAGAAACCTGTCACACAAACTCATGGCTGGTGCGGCCAAACCTAAGATCAAAAAAGTGAAGTCGGGAACGGTGTTGGTGGCTCAGGGTACCCCGGGCTCTGACGTCTTTTTGATCCTGGACGGCGTGGTGCGTGTCGAGGTGGACGGCGAACGCCTCGCCGAGTACGGACCGGGCGCGATGCTGGGCGAGCGAGCCCACCTCGAAGCAGGAGCCCGCACCTCTACGCTCGTGGCCGTCACCGACTGTCGGGTGGCCTCGGTCCCTGCGGCCTCGCTCGATCGCAGTTCCCTCGAAGAGCTGTCCAGTGGCCATCGTCGAGAAGACCTGATCGTCGGTTAGGCGTGAGGGTTCACTTCCTCGGGGTTCGAGGTTCGACGCCCGCTCCCGGTCCTGAGTTTGTGCGCTACGGCGGGCACACCTCGTGCGTCGTGCTGGCCCACGACGGTCAGCGCCCGTCGCTCATCCTCGATGCAGGCACCGGTATTCGCCGACTGCCCGAGTTGCTCGAGGGGCGCGCCTTCTCGGGTTCGCTCTTGATGACGCACCTGCACTGGGACCACGTTCACGGGCTGCCCTTTTGCAGTGCGACCGACCGCGAGGACGCCCGCACGTCGCTACTGATCCCCGATCAGGGCGACGGATCGGATCCCTTAGAGCTTCTCGCGCGCGGCATGTCCCCGCCGCACTTTCCCGTGCGGCCTGATGAGTTGCGCGGCGAGTGGGGCTTTGGCGCGCTCGTGCCCGGTGAGTACGAGCTCGAGGGCTTTGGCGTGCGAGTCCACGACGTGCCGCACAAGGGTGGGCGCACCTTCGGCTTTCGAGTGAGCGACGACTCCTCGAGCATCACGTACATTCCCGATCACTGTCCCACCGCGCTGGGAGACGGGCCCGACGGACTTGGGGAGTATCACCCCGCGGCGCTCGCGCTGTGCGAGGACAGCGAAGTTCTGATCCACGACGCGCAGCTCGTAGCTGACGAGTTAGCCGCCGAGGCGTACTTCGGCCACGCGGCGCTTGAGTACGCGGTGGCGCTGGCCACGCGCACCGGCGTGCCGCGCGTCGCCCTCTTTCATCACAAGCCTGATCGCAGCGACGACGACCTCGACGCGATCGCGCGGCGATTCGAGTCCTCGCGTGGGGTCATGGTTGCTTCGCAGGCGACGGTCCTGGAGCTCTAGTGAGCTCGAGTTCGCTCGACGCGGTCGTCGTCGGATCGGGGCCCAACGGACTCGCGGCCGCCCTCGCGCTCGCTCGAGCGGGGCTGTCGGTCGAGATCCTTGAAGCGGCGTCCACGCCGGGGGGAGGGTGTCGCACTGAAGAGCTCTCCCTGCCGGGCTTCTCGCACGACGTCTGCTCGACCATCCAGTCGATGGTGAGCCTGTCACCGTTCTTTCGCGAGTTCTCCGACGTGACGAGGTCGGTCACGATGCGCGCACCTGAGGTGGCCTTGGCGCATCCGCTCGATACCGGAGACGCGGCCTTCGTGTCGACCTCGCTGGACGAGACGGCCGACGCGCTGGGCGAGGACGCTGGTGGGTACCGACGACTGATGGACCCGCTGGTCCGCGACGCGGCGCGTTTGGCGACCTCGGTGCTGTCGCCGCTTCGCACGCCCCCCTCTAATCCCGTCACCATGGCGCACTTTGCGCGTAACGGAGTTCCCTCGGCGCACCACCTCGCCAAGAGATTTTCGACCCCTGGGGCCCGAGGCCTCGTGGCGGGAGTGTGCGCGCACTCGATGTTGCCTCTCGACGCGCCGCTCACCGCCGCCTTCGGGATCTTTCTGGCGGTGAGCGCGCAGGTCACGGGGTGGCCCGTGGTTGAAGGAGGAAGCGGCCAACTCGTGCGGGCCCTGGTCGACGCGTTGACCAAAGAGGGCGTAGAGGTCCGACTCGATCAGCGGGTGCGTTCGATGAGCGACGTCCCGAGTGCTCGCGCCGTCGTATTCGACACTTCGGTCGAAGGGCTTCTCAACATCGCGGGAGACCGACTGTCGTCGCGCTACAAGAGGTCCGTCGCGCACTACGCGCGCGGTCCGGGTGTCTTTAAGGTCGACTGGGCGCTGTCGGGTCCGGTGCCGTGGCGCGCCGAGGTTGCCCGACGCGCGGGCACCGTGCACGTGGGGGGAACCTTTGAGGAGATCGCGGCCTCCGAGGACGATATGTCGCGTGGACGCCACTGCGACAAGCCGTACTGCCTCGTGGTCCAGGCCAGTGTGGCCGATGCGACGCGCGCACCTACAGGACAGCACACCCTGTGGGCGTACTGCCACGTTCCCAACGGCTCAGACGTTGACATGACCGAGCGAATCGAGAACCAGATTGAGCGCTTTGCGCCGGGCTTTCGGGATCTGGTTCTCGCCAGGGTGTCGACCTCGACCGCCGAGGGCGAGCGGCACAACGCCAACGACCTCGGCGGGGACATCTCCGGTGGGGCGGGTACCCTTCGCCAGACGATCTTTCGGCCGGCCCTGCGCTGGAACGAGTACCGAACGGGTACCAAGGGTCTGTACCTGTGCTCGGCGTCGACGCCGCCGGGCGGTGGCGTGCACGGCATGTGCGGGTGGGGAGCCGCGCGCGCGGTCTTGCGCGACCTTGACGTTCGTGGCTAGCGCACGAGGTACCCGTACGTCGGGTGAGTCGTCGTGGTGAACGTCGCGCGCCCGGCCTGGTATCGCTTCGCCAGTGGTCGTGCGGCCCAGCGCGCCTCGCTCATCGCCCTCGTCCTGGTCGTGGGCGTGCTCGGGGGACTCGGCATGGTCCTGCTCGCCGGGGCGCGAGCTACTAGCGACTCCTATGCGACGTTGCTCGCTCGCTCGGATCCCTCCGCGCTGAGCCTGCAGATCGGCTCACCGATCTCCACGTCGAAGTTCTCCTCGATTCCCGGTGTCACCCACGTTGGCGTCGCCGACGAGACGTTCTTCGCGGTAGCGCTGAGCGCCAAGGGAACCCCAGACTTCAGTACGGGAAACGTGGTACCCGAGGTGGGCCTGGACGGTGAGTTCTTTACCCAAGACCGTGTCAGCGTCGTCCAGGGGCGCATGGCCAATCCTCACCGCGCCGATGAGTTCATGGCGACCGCTGTGGGCGAACGCCTCATGGGCTGGCACGTGGGCAGCGTGATCAAGATGGGCGTCTACACCTTGAGCCAGACCGGGTCCAAGGGCTTTGGCACGACCGCCGTGCCCCCGCGCAGGATCATCGATGAGCATCTCGTGGGAACGATCGTCTTTGACAACGCGGTCGTCCAGGACTCCGTGGACCAGTTACCCACCTACTACGTCCTCACCCCCGCCGCCGCCAAGGGATTCACTTCCGGGTTCCAGTATGTGCAGTACGACTTCGCGTTGAGCGCCTCGGCCCACACGTCGGCGGTCGTGCACGATATCTTGCGAGCGCTGCCCAAAGGGGAGCTGTACACGCTGAACCATCTCTCGGTGACCGAAGGTGAAGTCGATCGCAGCGTGCGACCCGTGGCTTTGGCCCTGGCGGTCTTTGGAGCCCTGGCGCTGCTTGCCGCACTCCTCGTGGGCCTTCAGATGATCGCGCGACGACTCTCGGCCGAGCGCTCGGAAAGAGAGGTGTTGCGCGCTCTCGGGGCGAGTCCCGGGGCACTCTTTCTCGACGCGATCTTGGCCCCGGCGCTCGCCGGCGTGGCCGGGGTGGCGGTGGCACTGCTGATCGGAACGGGTCTGTCGTCGGTCTCCGTGCTGGGTCCGGTGGGTCCCTTGCTGCACGAAGGGACAAACTTTGATGCGCCGATCTTGCTCGGAGTGGGCGCGATCCTGCTGGTCGCTCTCGGCGCGGGGAGTGCCGTGCTGGCCCTCAGCCTGGCGCCCGGGCGCGCTCGTTTGAGCGGCCCGCGCACTCGCTCTCGGGTGACGCGACTGGTGAGCGCCGCGGGACTGCCGGCCTCGGCGGTGGCGGGAGTTGGCTTCGCCTTCGAGTCCGGCTCGGGGCGACGCTCGGTGCCGGTGCGTTCGGTGCTCGTCGGGATCGTCGTTGCGCTCACGCTCTTGGCGAGCACGTTGACGTTCGCCGGTGGCCTGTCGGCGCTGATCTCGCGTCCCGCACTGTACGGATGGAACTGGAACTACGCCCTGGCTTCGGGCAATGAGGTGCCGCCCAAGAGTCTGGCCGTTTTGGAGCACTACTCGCGCGAGGTCACCTGGAGCGGAGTGAACTTTGCCGACGTCCAGATAGACGACGTGAGTGAGCCGGTCTTGCTGACGGCCGCCAATGCCCGGGTCGCTCCACCGTTGCTCTCCGGTCACGAGGTGCGCGCAGCCGACCAGGTGGTCTTAGGGCCGGCCACGATGTCGGCCCTGCACAAGCGCGTGGGCCAGAGCGTCACGATCAGCTACGGCGCCAAGCGCGACTATCCGGCCTACTTGCCACCGACGCGCGCCACCATCGTCGGCTCGGCCACGTTGCCCGCGGTGGGCCAGGCAGGGACCTATCACCCCTCGATGGGCGTGGGGGCCATCCTCGACGTCAGTGCCGAGCCG
>DATJUR010000144.1:0-8161 GCA_035502215.1 Acidimicrobiales bacterium
TCGAATCGACTGCGAGGAACTGCGCGACCCCGACATCCTCGCGAAGCGACGCGCGGCGTGGAGCGAGCGCGTGGCGGCCAACGGCGGGGTGCACCCGGACGCGCAACCCCTCTCCCAACGCGTTCTCAAGCGCATGCGCGCGACGGCGCTACCCGCGCTCCAGGGCGGAGGCATGAGCCAGCCCTAGAGTCCGTCGTCCTCGCGGCGCTCTGATTGCAGTGCGACGCGCGCTTCGCGAATCGCGTAGTAGAGGATGACGTAACCCGCAGTCGGATCGGCCCACCACCAGCCGGCGAGCATGTTGAGCACGAGTCCGACGAGGACCGCTAGCGCGAGGACTCCGTCGACCAGCGTCACTCTTCCCTCAGTCGTGAGCACAGGATTGTTGAGAGCGTCACCGGTCTTCGCCTTGGCACGGGCCAGCGCGAACATCACGAACGCGGTTGCTGCCGTCCACGCGACGCCGAGGGGACTGTGGTGGGGCCGATATCCGGCCACGAGAACGAAAGTGCTTTGGACG
Source organism: Acidimicrobiales bacterium (assembly GCA_035502215.1). Taxonomy (GTDB): domain Bacteria; phylum Actinomycetota; class Acidimicrobiia; order Acidimicrobiales; family RAAP-2; genus RAAP-2. The sequence goes on from DATJUR010000144.1 coordinate 521, forward strand.
GCTAGGTAGATCGAGAGCGCCACAAACGCCGAGCCAATCATCCTCATTGCCCGGCCCTGTCGGCTCACATTCACGTCGGCGAGCTCCCACAAGACCACCACCGATGCACCTATTTCAATGAGGCTGTCCAGAGCGAAGCCCGCCAACGCGACTGACTTGGCCACGATCGCCGAGTAACTCAACACACCAATGCCGAGCACATTCCACGCCAGCGTGGCTTCTTCTAGGCGTCGACCGCGAGTGAGCAATCGTCGAGTCGATTCCACGAATCAAGAACCTACGCCGCTGCTGTGTGAACACCACGTGACTTGGGTCATTTACGAAGCGAATAGTTCTCGGCACCTTCGCGAGAGCGCTCGTGCAATCGGTTCTAGTCCAACGTCACGAGAAAACTGTCGACCACATCCAGGTAGCGCTCGGTCTCCTCGACGAAGGGCATGTGGCTCGAGTACTCGAAGATCTCCCAGCGAACGTCGGGAATGTTCTCGTAGAAAGGTTGGACCGTGGCCGGTGTCGCCTCGTCGTGGCGCCCCGAGAGCAACAAGGTCGGCACCCTGATGGAGCTCACCTGATCCACGACGCTCCAGTCGCGAAGGGTGCCGACGCAGAAGAACTCATTGGGACCGAACATGGTGTTGTAGACGGTCGAGTCTTTAGCCATGTACTCGAAGGTGCGCTGAACTTCAGGCGGATTGGGCACAACGCGACAGACGTGCTCGTCGTAATACACCTTCGTGGCTGCCAGATATTCCGGATCGTTCAACGCGCCGTCGGCTTCGTGACGCTCGAGTGCTGATTCGACCTCGGGCGCAAGCTGGTGTCGCAGCAGCTTAGCCTCACTCGCCCACAGCTCCATCGACGCGGGCGAGTTCGACAGGACGAGTCCCCGAAGCCCGCTGGGTTGTCGGATCGCGTGCTCGGCGCCCAACATGCCGCCCCACGACTGCCCCAGCAAGTCGTAGCGGCCCTGGATGCCCAGAGCGGTGAGAAGATTATCGAGCTCGTCTAAGAACAAGTCGACGGTCCAAAAGTCCGAGCCCCGACTGGGCAACAAGGTCGAGCGACCGCCGCCTAGCTGGTCGTAGTGGATGACGGCGCGTCCGTGCCGAGCCAAAGCGACCAACGAGTCGAGGTAGTCGTGGGAGCACCCCGGTCCGCCGTGAGCCACGACCAGTGGCGTCACTCCAGAGTGAACGTCGCCGGTGATGCGGTACCACGTTTCGTAGTCGCGAAAGGGCGCCAGTCCCTCAGTCATGGGGTTTTCGCTCACGACGAACGACTCTAAGTCAGGATGAGCGATTCTTAGTTCTCCTTTAGGGACATTTGCGCTCGCCTTGTTGTGCGTGCAGAAGGATGAACGCACCCAGGTCGGAAAGGACATCTGTGAACTCATTACGCCGAGGCATCCGCAACGCGTTCAGAAACTCCATGCGCTCGGTGGGCGTCGTGGTGATTCTGGCCGTGGCGATCGCTCTCTCCATCTCGATGCTGATCGCCCGCGACGCCGTCACGGCCAAGATCAACAGCGTGAAGTCCTCGACGGGCACCACAATTGCTGTCTCGCCCAAAGGCTTCTTCGGCTTCAACGGCGGCGGCACTCCGCTCAAGGCGACGTCAATCGACGCGCTGCTCAAGCTTAAAAATGTCGTCTCGGTGCAAGAGTCACTCAGCGAAGAACTGCAGTCCACGAACACGTCTCTTAAGTCACCCACCCCCGCCGGATCGCTCGGCCGCCAGTTTGGCGGCGGATCGTCCACCTCGGGCAACTCGAACTTTGGCGGCAGCACCGGGACCTTCACGATTCCCGTGCGCGTGATCGGTACGAACTCACCGGGCACCGCACTGGTGGGAGGGGCCAACGGTGGGGGTACCGAGAAACTGACGTCCGGTACAACATTTAGCTCGACCTCGGACGCGGACGTGGCCGTGGTGGGCAGCACGCTGGCCACCAAAAACAAGCTGACGGTCGGCTCGACGTTCACGGCGTACGGCACGACCATCACGGTGGTGGGCATCTACAACGCGGGATCGACGTTTACCGACTCCGACGTTCTCATGCCACTCGCCACGCTCCAGACACTGGCCCAGGCGACCGGTGACGTCACCAACGCCACCGTGACCGTCAATAACGTCAACAACGTGGCCAGCGTCACCAAGGCCGTGACCGCAAAAGTCGGCTCCCAGGCCGACGTCACCTCGACCCAGGCCACCACCGAAGCGGAACTCGCGCCACTCAACTCAGTCAAGACGATCTCCACCTACACTCTGATCGGCGCCATCATCGGGGCGGCCATCATCTTGTTGCTCTCGATGCTGATGATCGTGCGCGAACGCCGCCGCGAGGTCGGCGTTCTCAAGGCCCTCGGCGCACCGAATCGCTCCATCATTGGCCAGTTCATCGCGGAGTCGACGACGTTCACCGTATTGGGCGCCATCGTGGGCTTCGTCGTCGGAGCACTCTTGAGTAGCCCGATCGCGTCGGCACTGGTGAGTTCGACATCGAACAACACCACCTCGACGGGCTTCGTACGAGGAAGCGGCGGCGCGTTCGCCGGAGGCAGCAGCGGATTCACTCCCCCGTCGGGCGGGTTTCGAGCCGCCGGCGCCCTTCGCTTCGGCGGCGTGAGCAACACGCTGGACACGCTGCATACCTCGGTGGGCTGGTCCACGCTGACCTACGCCCTGGTTATCGCCATTGTGATCGCGGCCCTGGGATCAACTGTCGCGGCCGCCACCATCGTTCGGATCCGTCCCGCTGAAGTACTGAGGAGTGAGTAAATGCTGAAGGTTCAAAATCTCAATAAGACGTTTCGCACGCCCGCGGGCGACGTCCACGCGGTGCGCGACGTGAGCTTTCACGCCGACAACGGCGAGATGGTCGCCATCGTGGGAGCCAGTGGGAGTGGCAAGTCGACGTTGCTCGCGCTCCTGGGACTACTGGACTCGCCCGACGAGGGCAGCATCGACCTCGACGGGGTGGAACTCGCCACGCTGGACGGGAGTGGACGTACCACGTACCGCTCGCACCAGGTGGGTTTTGTTTTCCAGCAGTTCAACCTGATCCCCAACCTCAGCGCCCAGGAGAACGTGCTGTTGGCCCTGGAGTATTCTCACTGGCCCAAAGCAGACCGGGCGCGTCGGGCCGAGGAGATGCTCGCCCTCGTGGGCCTGAACAACGAAAAAGCACAACGCCGCCCGGCACGACTCTCGGGTGGCGAGCAACAGCGCGTCGCCATCGCCCGGGCGTTCGCGGCGCAGCCCCAACTGATCCTGGCCGACGAACCCACGGGCAGCCTGGACAAATCGACCGGTCAGAAGATTGTCGAGCTCTTGCGTAGTGCGGCGTCCACCCAGCGTGCGACGGTTCTTGTCGTCACCCACGACGACAAGGTCGCGCGTCAGGCCGATCGCCGCTTTGAGATCGACGACGGAGTCATGGCTGAAGTCTCCTAGTCGTTGTTCCACTCCCCTCCACTAGCCTGGGTCCTTCTATGGGGCTCTCCATTGGCATCGTCGGACTGCCGAACGTCGGAAAATCGACACTCTTTAACGCCCTGACGAAGAACAACGTGCTAGCGGCGAACTATCCCTTCGCCACCATTGAGCCCAACGTGGGTGTGGTGGCGGTTCCCGACGCGCGTCTCGGGGTACTGGCCGAGATGTTCCACTCCGAAAAGATCATCGGCGCCACCGTGACCTTCGTCGACATCGCGGGGATCGTGCGCGGCGCCTCGACGGGCGAAGGCCTGGGCAATCAGTTCTTGGCGGCCATTCGCGAATCGGACGCGATCTGTGAGGTGGTGCGCGTCTTCGAAGACGACGACGTCATCCACGTCGACGGCCGGATCGATCCTGCGAGCGACATGGCCACCATTGAAACCGAACTGATCTTGGCGGACCTCCAGACGCTGGACAAGGTCATCGCGCGCCTCGAACGCGACTCGAAGCGCGGTGGTGAGGCCGCGATCAAGTTGGTGGAGGTTCAAAAGGTCCACCGGGCGCTCAACGAGGGACGAGTGATCTCCCAGCTCAGTGCCAAGGACATCGATCGCACGCAGTTGGACGACCTCCACCTTTTGAGCGACAAGCCCTTCATCTACGTGTTCAACGTGGACGAGTCGACCCTCGCAGACGAGTCGCGCCAGAGCGAGTTGCGTGCCTCGGTCGCTCCGGCTCCGAGTGTGGTCCTGTGCGCCAAGGTGGAGGCCGAGCTCTCGGAACTCGATGACGCTGAGGCCCAAGAACTCCTGGAGTCCTACGGTCAGAGCGAGTCGGGCCTGGCCCAGCTGTCCCGGGTTGGCTTCGAGACCCTGGGACTTCAGACGTTTCTCACCGCAGGCCCGAAAGAGGCGCGCGCCTGGACGATACACCGCGGCGAGACCGCCCCCGAAGCGGCGGGAGAGATCCACAGCGACTTTCAAAAGCACTTCATCAAAGCCGAGGTCGTCTCCTACGACGACCTGATCGCAGCCGGTTCGATGGCGGCGGTGCGCGCGGCCGGCAGGGCGCGCGTGGAGGGCAAGGACTACGTCATGCGCGACGGCGACGTCGTTGAGTTCCGAGTCGGGGTCTAGAGATACACTTGACGCGGGCGAATGCGAACGACAGAGGTCGGCGCCCGGCTGTTCTCAAGTTTCTAGGAGAAAACCATGACCTCTGACACCTTTTCCTTCAAAGTGGCCGACCTGTCGCTGGCCGATTTCGGTCGCGCCGAGATCACTCTGGCCGAGCACGAGATGCCCGGACTCATGGCGATGCGCGCCGAGTTCGCAGAGTCCCAGCCGTTGGCGGGGGCACGCATCGCCGGATCGCTGCACATGACGATCCAGACCGCAGTGCTCATCGAGACGCTCGTGGCCCTCGGGGCGGACGTGCGCTGGGTCAGCTGCAACATCTTTTCCACCCAGGACCACGCCGCGGCCGCCGTCGTGGTGGGACCCGAGGGAACGCCCGAGAACCCGCGAGGGGTGCCGGTCTTCGCGTGGAAGGGCGAGACCCTCGAAGAGTACTGGTGGTGCACCGAGCAGCTCTTGCGCTGGCCCGGATTCGACGGACCAACAATGATCCTGGACGACGGCGGCGACGCCACGCTCTTCGTCCACAAAGGTCTGGAGTTCGAGCGAGCCGGCTTCGTGCCTTCTCCCGAGACGGCCGACTCTGAGGAGTACCGCGTCATCTTGAACCTGCTCACGTCCATCGTCGGCCACGGCACGAAGGTTTTCGAGCCCATGGCCGCGGGCATCATGGGCGTCTCCGAGGAGACCACCACCGGCGTGCACCGGCTCTACGAGATGGAGAGCGACGGCACGCTGCTGTTTCCGGCCATCAACGTCAACGACGCAGTGACCAAGTCGAAGTTCGACAACAAGTACGGCGTGCGCCACTCCCTCATCGACGGCATCAACCGCGCCACCGACGTGCTCATCGGCGGTAAGGTCGCGGTCGTCTGCGGGTACGGCGACGTCGGCAAGGGTTCGGCCGAGTCGTTCCGCGGCCAAGGTGCCCGCGTCATCGTGACCGAAGTCGACCCGATCTGCGCGTTGCAGGCCGCAATGGACGGCTTCCAGGTGACGACGCTAGAAGAGGTACTGCCCTACGCCGACTTCGTGATCACCGCGACGGGCAATCGCGACATCGTCACCGTCGAGCACATGCAGAACATGAAGGACCTCGCCGTTCTGGGTAACATCGGTCACTTCGACAACGAGATCGACATGGCTGGTCTCGCGGCTCTGCCCGGCGTGGTCCGCGAGACCATCAAGCCCCAGGTCGACAAGTGGACCTTCGCCAGCGGGACCTCGATCATCGTGCTCTCCGAGGGGCGGCTGCTCAACCTGGGTAACGCGACCGGGCACCCCAGCTTTGTCATGAGCAACTCCTTTACGAATCAGACCATGGCTCAGATCGAGCTCTTCACGCACCCCGAGCGCTACGAGCGAAAGGTCTACGTGTTGCCCAAGCACCTCGACGAGAAGGTCGCGCGTCTGCACCTCGATGCCCTGGGCGTTCGCTTGACGACTCTCACCAAGCAACAGGCCGACTACATCGGCGTCGCGGTCGAGGGACCCTACAAGCCCGACACGTACCGCTACTAAGCGACTACCGGTAACCGGCGAAAATGTCGGTGACGTGTCCCGATAGTCCCTCGGGGTTGGTCACGCGCAGGTACCACTCGGTGCCCATCACTCGGCGAAACTCCTCGCGGCCCATCTTGAGCCAGAAGGAGTCGTCGAGTTGCGACGCGTGCGCGGCCAACGCGTCGTACTTCGCGTCGGTGGCCGACGTCACGTCGATCGTGGCGCTGATCTGCTCGTCCGGGGTACCCATCTCGAACTCCACCTCGGGGTCAGGGTCGGGCTCACGCACCACGCCCCGGGCGAGTTCGGCTTCGCGCTCCACGCGATCCTCTTCCTCCCAGCGCGCGCGCATGACGGCCATCACCGAGCTCGGAATCGCGTTGTAGTACAGCGTGGGTTCAAAGTCGATCAGCTCGAGCGCGGCCATCGTGATGCGGTTCGCCTGAATGTGGTCGGGGTGACCATAGAAGCCGTGCTCGTTGTAGGTGACGATCACCTGAGGGCGCTCTTCGCGCAGCACCGCGGCCAAGCGCTCGGCCGCCTCACTCACCGGCGTCGCCCAGAAGGCGTGAGGGTCGCGGTTCTGGGGCCACCCCATCATCCCGGAGTCGCGGTATCCCAGACGCACGAGACGGGTGATACCCAGGGCTTGGACCGCTCGGTCAAGTTCGCCGTGGCGAATCTCGGCGACGAGCTCAGGGTCGTGGCCCACCTCACCCGGTTTCACTCCTCCCGGGGCGTCGCCAAACTCCCCGTTGGTGCACGTGACCAGCACCGTGCGCTCGCCCTGGTCGGCGAGCAGCCGGTAGAGCCCGCCCGTTGAGGTGGCTTCGTCGTCGGGGTGGGCGTGAACGGCCAAAAAGGTGAGTGTCATCACAGTCCTCCTAAGAGATCAGTCTGGTCTTGCGTTGTCTCACTCCGAGCCCAAGCGCGCTGGTAGTACTCGGTGCGAAAGAGCAGGTCGAACAGCCTGTCGTCCATCTCAATGAGATCGCGATTGTCAATCTGCGTAGCGTGCGCGGCCATGGCGTCGTGCTTGAGACGAACATAGGGTCCGACGTCCAACGTCGTGGCCACCCGGTCCGCACTTACGTGCCCACCCGCGTCCAGGACCCAGGCGGGCATCGACAGACCCTGGGCGGCTGCCTGTTCGACCAGCGAGGTCATGACCCCTTCGGGCACGACTGAGTAGTAGAGGCGCTGCACGCTCGCGGCGAGTTCGACGCTCCGGCGTGCGACGGCGTTCGCCTGAATGTGGTCGGGGTGTCCGTAGAATCCGCTCTCGTCGTAGGTGATCACCACCTGAGCTGACTCTTCGTCAAGGACCGCGGCGACCGTTTGCGCTACCGCCTCCACTCGCGCGTTCACGAAGGCATTCGGGTTGTCGTTCTCTACCCAGCCCTTCATGCCCGAGTCGTCGTATCCGAGCGTGAGCACGCGCGAATAACCCAGCATCGCGGCCGAACGTTGCAACTCACTCGCGCGAGTGGCCGCAGTGTCTCGGGCGTCGTGGCCCCCTTCATTGCCCGCGCGACCCAAAGAGTCATACCCGAGTTGACCCTTG
>DATJUR010000145.1:0-7984 GCA_035502215.1 Acidimicrobiales bacterium
CGGTCCTGACAAGTACGTCTTGTCGGCGATCAAGAACACTGGCGTCTACAAGCGTGGCATGACTATCGGCAAGACCAAGTACCACTTCGAGATCATGGTCAAAGACACCCAGTCCGAGTCGAACGTTGCCGTGGAGGTCACCCAACAGCTCATCGCGGCCGGGGTGGATCTCGTGCTCGTGACGTCGGCGCCGGAAACGACCATTCCGGTGGCCACGACGTGCGAACAGGCTCACGTGCCCTGCCTCTCGACAGTCGTGCCCTGGGAGGCTTACTGGGGGGGATTTAGCGGGACCTCCATCACCGCCGAGGGCGGAGCCGGGGGGACCGGCCCGAAGTACAACGCGATGTTCTTCTTCGGGATTCCCCAGTTCGTGGGCTGCTTCGTGCCCATGATCAAGCGGGTTCAGGCGACGACCAACTGCAACTCGTACTTCGCCGAGATGTTTCCCAACGACGCCGACGGAAACGCTTTCGCGGCGGCCTGGGAACCGACGGTCAACGCGATCTACCCCAACGAGTTCAGCTTTTACGCGGGACAGAACGGCTATACGGACCTGTCAACGGACTACTCGACGATGATCGAAGCGTTCAAGACCAACGGACCCAACGGCGGCCCGTGCGATCTGTTCATTAACTGCCCGCTGCCCCCGGACTTCCAGACCTTTTGGACTCAGGCGAGGCAGATGGACTGGACGCCGACGCTGGCGACCGTGGCCAAGGTGATGCTGTTTCCCACCGACGCCTACGCACTGGGCACGTTGTCGAACAACATCTCCACTGACGCGTGGTTCACGCCCTACGCGCCCTACAAGTCCTCACTCAATGGGATCACCGCCGAGAACTTTGCTGCGACCTATCAGCGCCAGTACAAGACTCAATGGGTGCAGTCCATGGGTTCGAGCTACTCGCTCTTCGAAATCGCGGTGGAGGCCCTCAAGATGGTGAAGAGCCCGCACGATCGCGCGGACCTCGGGGCCGCGCTCCAGGAGGTGAAATACTCGGGTATGTGTGGGCCGGTCGACATGAACCTTAAGAGCAAGGATCCGCTCGCGGCGAGTCCGGCCAAGGGCATCGCGATTATTCCACCGGTGGGCATCCAGTGGAAGCCCGGTTCGACGAAGCTAGTGGGAGGCGCGAAGTATCCGTGGTCGCCCTACGTCGTTGACAACTCACTCAATAAGGACGTCAAAATCAACGGCACGCTTGAGCCGACTGCTTCGTAGGCCACGGCGTGGCACTTCTCGCGTTGGACGGTGTGTCGAAAACGTTCGGCGAGGTGGTAGTTGCCAATGACATCACGTTCGAGTTGGGCGAAGGGGAGTCCCTGGGGATCGTGGGGCCCAATGGGGCGGGCAAGACGTCGCTGTTTGGCATTATCTCGGGCGACCTCAAACCGGACGAGGGGTCGATAACCCTCGACGGTGTCGGGCTCTTGGCCATGTCGGCGTCCAAGCGCGCGCGCGCGGGCGTCGGACGCACGTATCAGGTTCCCCGACCCTTCGAGCACCTCACCGTCTTTGAGAATACGGTGGTCGCCGCACAGCAGGGAGCGCAACTGCGCCGCCAGGTCGCCTACGACGCGGCGTACGCGGCGTTGGTGGCCACCGAACTCGCGCACTTGAGCAACCGATCGGCGGCCTCCCTCGGGCTGATGCATCGAAAACGCCTGGAGCTCGCGCGCGCCCTCGCCGGGCGACCGCGGGTGCTTCTGTTGGACGAGATCGCAGGCGGACTCACTGACCCCGAGGTCAATGAACTCACCGCTATCGTGGGTGCACTCCAGCGCGAGGGTATAGCTGTGATCTGGATCGAACACGTCGTGCGGGCACTGGTCTCGACGGTGCCTCGCCTAATCTGTCTCGCCAGTGGCGCCGTCGTGGCCGATGGCGCACCACAGGACGTGCTCGCCTCGGACGCCGTTCGATCGGTGTACCTCGGCGGGCGATCCATTGCCATGGAAAACAAGGCGGCTTCGTGAGCGAAGCGCTCCTGGAGGTATCGCATCTCGTGGCGTACCACGGCCAGCTCTGCGCCGTCGACGACGTGTCGTTGCAGGTCGAGCGCGGTGAGGTACTGGCCGTCATCGGAGCCAACGGGGCGGGCAAGTCGACCCTGTTGCGATCCATTGCGGGACTACATCGTCCCAAGAGCGGCACGGTGCGTTTCAACGGACGCGACCTGGCCGGGTTGGGTCCCCACCGGCGCGTCAATCTGGGAATGGCGCTGGTGCCCGAGGGCCGGCGGCTCTTTTCGTCAATGACCTTAGAAGAGAACTTGCAGGTGGGAGCTCGAGGCGGGCGCAAGGGCACCTTCGATATCGCCAAGATCTATGAACTCTTTGACTGGATGCCCGCTCGGCGTCGCCAGTACGCCTGGCAGTTTTCTGGCGGGGAGCAACAAGCCATCGCTCTGGGTCGAGCGCTGCTGGTTAATCCCGACTTGTTGATGGTCGACGAACTCTCTCTGGGACTCGCCCCCATCGTGATCGAGCGGATCTACGCGCTGATTCCCGAGATCGTCGCGCACGGCGTCAGCGTCTTGATCATTGAGCAGGACGTTTCTCAAGGCGTATCGGTGGCGGGACACGTGCACTGTCTCTTGGAGGGCCGAACCTCATTGGTGGGGCGACCCGACGATCTGAGCGCCGAGCAGATCGAACGCGCCTACTTCGGAGCCGGGTTGAGCCCGAACGCGGGAGCCCCGGCGTGATCTGGCTCAACATTGTCGTCGAAGGGGCGCTCATTGGGGGGTTCTACGCCCTCTTCGCGTGCGGTCTGTCCCTGATGTTCGGCGTGATGAAGGTGATCAACTTGGCCCACGGGGACCTCGCGGTCGTCGCCGCCTACGTGGCGGTTTTCTTGGTACCGCATCTTCACGTCCCCGAGGTTCTCTCATTCCTGGTCGTCGTGCCCATCTTCGGTGTCGTGGGCTACGTCGTACAGCGCACCCTTATCCAGCGCAGTATCGACCGCGATCCCTTCACGACGTTGCTGGTGACCTTCGGGCTCTCGGTGGTGATCGAGAACCTTCTGCTCATCGGATATAGCGCGAATGGCCAGGTCGTGAACGTTGGGTCGATCGCCTACAACTCGTGGCATCCCGGATCCATTTTCTATCTCTCCTACGTCTCGCTGGTCGTGCTCGGTTCCTCGGTCCTGGTCCTGGGTGCCCTGCAGCTCTTTCTGGCGCGGACCGGCCTCGGCCGCCAGATCAGAGCGGTGGCCGACGATCAAGAAGCCGCCCAGCTCAGCGGCACGAACTACCGTCACATCTTTGGCGTGGCGGCGGCCATCGCGTTTGCCACGGTGGCCCTGGCCGGCATCGCGTACGGGATGATGACCCAGTTCACCCCCACCAGCGGCGGCATCAATCTCCTCTTCGCCTTCGAGGCGGTGGTGATTGGAGGAATCGGCTCGTTGTGGGGGACCTTGGTTGGTGGTGTCGCGCTGGGCATCGCCCAACAGCTCGGTGCGCACTTCAATCCCCAGTATCAGGTGCTGGGCGGCAACATCTTGTTCCTCGTGGTCCTCGCGATTCGACCGCAGGGTCTCTTCGGTCGAAAGTCGGCGCTCTCGTGAGCGACGCGATCGATACGGCTGCGCTGGTCTCGGTTCGCCGGACCACCCACTCCGCGCTGGGCACCCTCGTGGGGGTCGTGGTGCTCGTGGGACTCCTCACCGGTGCACCGTGGATCTTTCCTCAGGGCTTCGTCTCGATTCTGGTGAACTTTTTCGTCCTCTTGATCATGGCCACCATGTGGAACCTGCTCGCGGGGTACGCCGGCATGGTCTCGATCGGTCAGCAGGCGTTCGTGGGCCTGGGGGGGTACGGCGTCTTGTACTTTGCCCTCAAGGGCGTTACTCCCTTTGCCGCGGTGCCCATCGCGGCGATTGTCGGCGGAGTGATCGCCCTTCCCATCACCTATCTCTTGTTCCGCCTACGCGGAGGGTACTTCGCGATCGCGACCTGGGTCGTCGCCGACACCGTCATGATCATCGTGGGTACCATCTCCCTGCTGGGCGGGGGCACCGGTCACTTGGTGCCGGGTTTTACGAGCCTGGGACCCACCCAACTCGACCACTACGCCTACCTCGAGACCTGGGGGGTCGCCTTCGTGGTGCTGGCGGGAACGTATCTGCTGTTGCGAAGTCGCATGGGCCTCGCGCTCGCGGCCATTCGCGACAACGAAGTGGCCGCGCGCAGCGCGGGGATCAACGTTGCGCGAACCCGCCGGTTGATCTTTGTCATCGCGGCGGCGGGCTGTGCCGCCGCGGGGGCCGCCTTGACCCTGAGCCAGACCTACGTGCAGCCGACCAACGAGTTCAGCCTCCAGTGGGCGGCCGAGATGCTCTTTGTCTCCATGATCGGCGGCATCGGCACCATCGAGGGTCCGATACTTGGCTGCATCATCTTCTTTGCCCTCCAGCAGACCCTCGCCCAACAAGGGGCGTGGTATCTGGTCATCCTGGGTTCGGTGGCCGTGGTGGTCGCGTTGTGGTACCCCCAGGGCCTTTGGGGTGCGGTGCGCGAGCGATTTGGCGTCGAGCTTCTGCCGGTGGGGCATCGAGTTCGCTTTGAGCGGGGCGATCGGCCCCTGGAGCTTCCCGACGCCAGTGTCTAGTCCTCGCTAGGCCGAGACGTGGGGCAAAATGAACTCACTGACGGCGCTGGCGAACCCGTTGTCGTCGTGTGAGGCCGTGACGTGGCTGGCCGTGGACTTTACGGCGTCGAGCGCGTTGCCCATGGCGATACTCAGCCCCGAGCGCTGGAACATCGCCACATCGTTGGCCGCGTCGCCAATCGTCGCGATGGAGCCGACATCGATCGAGAAATACCGAGCCAGGAACTCAACGACCGAGCCTTTGTTGGCGCGGGGGTTGGTGACGTCGAGGTAGTAGGTCTGCGACGTCGTCGCGGCGATGTCGAACTCGCGCAGCGCCTCGAGGCCACGAGCGATCTCGGCCGGGTCGTCGCTGACGCCGACGATCTTGACGACGTCTAAGCGCAGGTCCTCGAAGCTCGCGATCGGGGTGGGTCCAAAGCCCACGACCTCCGACTCGTGGGCCACGTGGGGTCCTTCTAGATCCAGTACGAACCAGTCGGTGTTCTGATACACCCAGATCGAGAGGCCACTCGAGCGAAGGGCCCCAATGATCGGTTCGACGATCGAGGACTCCACAGGCAGCTCACTGATCGGGCTCATGTCGGGGCGAACCATGAGCCCACCGTTAAAGGCGCCCAGGGGCGCGGTCAACTCCAGTGGGTCGACGAACATCGAAAAGCCCCGAGGCGGGCGAGCGCTGGTGAGCGAGAACAGCACGTCGTGCTCTCGCAACTGGGCTACGGCGCGTACCGTCTCGGGCGTGAGCACCTTGTCGGTGGTGATCAAGGTGCCGTCGACGTCGCTGAGAAGCAGACGGATCGGCGAATCAGTCATTGTCGGGCAACGTCCAGCGGTCGGGCTTGACGACGTTGCCCACGGACGCGGGCCCCCAACTGCCCTTGGGGTAGGTCTCGATCGGACTGGGCCGCTCGAGGAGGGGTGCGGAGACCTCCCAGAGTCGCTCGATACCGTCGGAACGGGTAAAGAGGGCCTGATTGCCCAGCATGACCTCGAGCAGGAGACGCTCGTACGCCTCGAGGTTGTTGCTCTCTTGAAACGAGTCGCGGTAGAAGAAGCTCATCTTGGCCTGTCCGAGGGTCATCTCCGGACCCGGCTCCTTGGCGAGGAAGTAGGCCCGTATCGACCCGGGGTCCTTGAAGTCGATGATCAGCTTGTTGGCGTCGGGGTGCTGGCCGCTCTTTTGATCGGGGAAGATCTCCATCACGGGCTCACGCAATCCGATGGTGATGAGCTGGCGACTCTCGGCCAGGCACTTGCCGGTGCGCAGATAGAAGGGCACGCCCATCCACCTCGAGTTGTCGACCCAGGCCCGCAGGGCGATGAACGTCTCGGTCGTGGAGTCGGGGGCGACCCCGGGCTCTTCGAGGTACCCGTCGTACTGGCCGCGCAGCACCGTCACGGGATCTAAGACCCGCAGCGACTCAAAGACCTTGTTGATCTCGTTGCGCAGGGGCTTGGCCGTGAGCGACGTGGGCTGCTCCATCGCCAGGATCCCGAGCACCTGAAACAGGTGGGTGACGACCATGTCGCGAAAGGCTCCCGTGCCTTCGTAGAAGGCGCCTCGACCTTCGATGGAGAGGGTCTCGGGTACGTCGATCTGCACGTAGCGCACGTGGCTGCGCCGCCACAGGGGCTCGAAAAGCTCGTTGGCGAAACGCAGGGCGAGAATATTGTCGATCGACTCCTTGCCCAAGAAGTGGTCGATGCGAAAGACCTGGGACTCATCGAAGTACTCGTCGATCTCGGCGTTGAGCTTGCGCGCCGAGTCGAGGTCCGTGCCGAAGGGCTTCTCGCACACGATGCGCGCGTTGCGATTGAGACCCTGGGTACCCAGCATCGAGATCACGTCGTGCATGGCGTCGGGCGGGATCGCCAGGTGAAAGAGCCGGCGCACCGCGCCACCGATCGCCGCTTCCGCCTCGGCGACGACGCTGGGCAGGCTCTCGGGACCTTCGGCCGGGTCGATGGCGTAGGTGAGGTTGGACGAGAACTCCGCCCACTCCTTGTACGTCGGGGTCTTCTGGGCGAACTGGTTGACCGCGTCGTAGGCGTAGGAGCGGAACTCGTCGTGACTCATCTTGGAGGTCGGACGCCCGCAGCCGACGATGCGGTATCTCTCGGGCAGGAGTCCGGCGACGGCGAGGTGATAGAGGCCCGGGAGGATCTTGCGGCGCGCCAGGTCTCCGGTGATGCCAAAGATGACAATGACGTGGTTGTCGGGTCGGGGTCGAGAGTTGGGCGCTGCGGGCTGGGGGGACGAGGTCACAGTCTTTCCTTTGGTTGCGTTCTCACGAGCCCACGGCGGCGCGATCAGCCATGACCACCGACGAGACGGGCCCGATGCGACCGGCCGGGATCGACGGGTCGTTGGCCAGGAGTTTGGCTAGTGCCTCACGCTTGTCCTCGCCAGCGACGAGCCAGAGGATCTGGTTCGCACGCTCGATCGCGGGGTACGTGAGGGTCATGCGCAGGGTGTCTTGGTACGGCCCCGAGAGGGCCACGAGTCGGTCGATGACCGACAGGACCGGGTCACCGGGAATGAGCGACGCGCAGTGTCCGTCGGGGCCGATGCCGAGCTGCATGAGGTCAAAAAACGGGGGTAACTCGGCGGCGTACTGGCGACAGGCCTCTTCCAGGTCGTCGCTGTCCACGTCCATCGCGACAATCGGTGCGTCCGGGAGCGCCGCGCGCAGACTCTTGAGGTTGCGCAGGTCGTTGTCCTCGCGCACGACTCGCTCGTCGACTTGGTATATGAGCGTGGCCCCCCAGTAGATCGACTCGCCAGCCAGCTTCTCGAAGGTGGCCCAGGGCGTCTTTCCTCCGCTGAGGGCCATGGTGAAGGTGACCCCTCGAGCCTGCACGCCACGCGCCCGATCGGCGATGTAGGCGGCCGCCGCGCTGGCGAGCGCCGCCGTGTCCTCAAAGACGTGGAGATCGTGAGCCACTACGACGACCTCTCGACGTGCCCCCCAAAGCCGGCGCGCATAGCCGAGAGGACCTTGGCCGTGAACTCGCCCTGGCCGCGCGACTCATATCGCTGCCACAGTGAGGCGGAGATGACCGGAGCGGGGACCGACTCGTTGATGGCGGCCTCGACCGTCCAGCGCCCCTCACCCGAGTCCGAGACGTGACCGCTGTACTGGTCGAGGTCGGGCGACGCGGTGAGCGCATCGGCGGTGAGGTCCACCAGCCAGGAACTGATCACCGAGCCGTGGCGCCACACCTCGGCCACGTCGTCAAGTTTGAAGTCGTACTGGTAGTACTGAGGGTCCGAGACCGGTGAGGTCTCCGCGTCGGCCGCGGCCGTCATCTTGCCGACGTTCGCGTGCTTGAGGATGCTGAGGCCTTCGCCGATGGC
>DATJUR010000146.1:0-18468 GCA_035502215.1 Acidimicrobiales bacterium
TCCGCGCCGTACAAGGAGCCGGAGCCGGCGGTTTGATGGTCGGTTCACAGGCGATCATTGGCGACGTCATTCCGCCTCGCCAGCGCGGCCGCTACATGGGGTACTTCGGGGCGGTCTTCGGGCTCTCGAGCATCTTGGGTCCACTCGCAGGTGGATTCTTCACTCAGCACCTCTCGTGGCGCTGGATCTTCTACATCAATGTCCCGATCGGTATTGTCGCCCTGTTCATCATCGCGGCGGTCCTGCACATTCCGGTCAACCGCAAGCACCACCGCGTCGACTGGTGGGGCACGATGTTCCTTTCCGCCGGCGTGGTGGGCTGGATTCTGGCCACGACCCTTGGGGGCACACCGGGCTGGGCTTGGGGTTCGGCGGCAATCGTGCTCATGATGATCCTGAGCACCGTCTCGCTCGGGATCTTCTGTTACGTCGAGACCAAGGCAGCCGAGCCCATCATTCCACTCGTTCTCTTTCGAAATCGGACCTTCTCCGCTGCGTCCGGTGTGAGCTTTGGAATCGGCTTTACCATGTTTGGCTCGATCGTGTACCTGCCGCTATACCTGCAGGTCGTCCACGGCGCCACGCCGACGTCCTCGGGACTCGAACTGCTCCCCATGGTGGGCGGCATGCTCATCACCTTTGTCATCAGCGGGCGACTGGTCTCTCGCACCGGACGCTACAAGATCTTTCCCATTGTGGGTCTGGCCATCACCACCCTCGGGCTGATCTTGTTAGCAATGCTCGGACCACACACGTCCTATGGCACGGCCGCGATCGACATGTTCGTCGTAGGCTTCGGTCTGGGACTCGTGATGCAGGTGCTCGTGGTGGCGGTCCAAAACGCTGTGCCGCATTCGCAGCTCGGAACGGCGACCGCGACCGCGACGTTCTTCCGCACGATCGGCGGTGCCTTCGGCGTGGCCATCTTGGGCGCCGTGTTCAACACCGGGCTACTCAGCAACCTGCGAGCGGCGGCGGGACCCGCGGTTCTCAAGGCCATCGGCGGCAACAACATCTTCTTGAATCCTGCCCAGATCCATACACTGCCACCCGGTGAACGAAACCTGATCGTCACCGCGTTCAGCCACACGTTGCAAACGGTCTTCATCGTGGCGATCCCCTTCGCCGTCGCGTCGTTCATTGTGTGCTTCTTCCTCAAGGAGATTCCCCTGCGCAATCGTGCGAACGTGAGCCTGGCCGACAACGCCGCGGCGGAGATCCCAAGCCTGTAACGCCTCAGATCTCGGGGGTTTGTCGGCTCCCACGATGAGCGCTGCGCGCTCGCGCACTAGGGCTCCGGTCACGAAAGCCCCGCGAGGTCTGACAAATAGTCGCGCTTCGCTCTCTCGTCGTCCAGGTATTCGACGGTGACGCTCTTTTGAAAGCGAGACAGGGCTTCGGCCAGTCGGGGCGCGGAGTCGCGCGGGAACTTCCACACGAGTTTCATGAACTCGACGTCGAAGCGTTCGGGACATCCCGGCGCCTGGGTTTCGCGCCCCCAGTTGACGATCTCGCGCCGCAGCACTCGATAGAGGCACACGCGCCGAGGGGCGGCCAACACGATGACCGTGTCGGCTCGGGCGAAACGAACATCGAACGTGGCCGAGTAGTTGCCCTCGATGATCCATCGCTCTGCGGCGACTAGTGCGCTCTGTCGTACAATCCACTCCTCGCGAGGAGTCTCGATCCATCCAGGACGCCAAAACTCTTCGTCGAGGTGAATGAGGGGCAAACCCGTGACGGTGGCGAGTAATTCGGCAAACGAAGTTTTGCCGGCGCCGGGAGAGCCCACGACCGCCACGCGTTGCACTGGCCCAGCGTACTTATGGAGGATCGCCGCATTGTGGCACGAGCGGACCGTGGGGCTCAAGACGCAATCGAGTGCTCGAATATATTGACTCAATAGCAACCGACGTACCGGCTCGGCCGTCCAATCATCGAATCCGGACCGTGATCGCGGTCGTCGTCGCGGGGCTCAGCCTGTACGTGCTCATGCCCGGGTTGGTGCACGTGATCTCCTCGTGGCCACGACTACTCACGCTCGAACCGTGGTGGCTTCTCGTCGCGCTGATCGCCGAGACCTTGAGCTTCGTGTGTCAGATGGCCCTGCTTCGCCTGGTGCTGCGCACCAAGAACTGGTTCGCCATCACCACAGCCTTTCTGGCCGGCAACGCGGTGACCAACACGCTGCCCGGCGGTGACGCGGTCGGAGCGAGCGTGCAGTACCGCATGCTGGCGGGCAGCGGCATCGATACGGTTCAAGCGGCTGGCGGTCTGGCGGTGAGTTCGATCATCGGTGTCGGCGCCCTCTTCGCCCTGCCAATTTTCGCCCTGCCCCTGTTGCTCGGTGGCGAAGCCGTGAGTCCGGGCCTCGTGCACACCGGAGAACTCGGCGCCGTGGGTTTTGTCTTGATACTTGCCATTGGGGTCGTTGTGCTGACCACCGATCGGCCGTTGCGCCGGATCGCCGCGGTGGTCGACTGGCTCTTCAGTCGGCTCTCTCGCCACAAGGGTGCCAAACGACCGGCCCAAGATCTCGGCGACCGTCTGATCAACGAACGCGACCAGGTCAAGGCCGACCTCGGCAAGAACTGGTGGAAGGCGCTGTTGCTCGTGGCGGGGCGCATCGGATGTGACTTCGGCAGTTTGCTCGCGGTTCTGCGGGCCACCGGTGCGCGTCCCGAACCCGCGCTCGTGCTGCTCGCCTACGCCGCGACCGCGGTTCTCGCCCTGCTGCCCCTCACTCCTGGAGGTCTCGGACTGGTCGAGGCGAGCTTGAGCGGACTCTTGGTCCTCGCCGATGTCCCGAGCGCGAACGCGGTGGTGGCCACTCTGGCCTTTCGCCTCGGCTCGTACTGGCTGCCGACTATCGCGGGAGCGGTGTGTTATTTCCTGTATCGGCGTCGCTACGGTTCACTGCGTCAGGTCGAAAAGGTCCCCCAGGATCCCTTGTCCAAATAGGCCCGGCAGTAGCGTGAACGAAGGTGAGGGAGGGTGATGTCGCTCGGTAAGTCGGACAACGAGGGAGTGCCCACTCGCCGGTCCCTCTTGGTCAAGCGAGCCGAGGCCCGTGGCGTGCCCCTCATGACCATCCTGGTCACGATCGGCGTGCTCATCATCGTGTACTTCTCCGGGAAACTGCTGTACCGCCTGCGCGACATTGTGCTCTTGATGATCGTCGGAGGGTTCATCGCGCTGATCTTGAATCCCCTGGTCGTATGGTTCCAACACCACCACGTAGCGCGGCGCGGATTCGCCGTGACCATCGTCATGGGAATCGCCGTGTTGGTGTTCATGGGCCTGGCCTTCGCCTTCGGGTATCCCCTCGTGAACTCTCTGACCCACTTGGCCGACAACTTACCGACCTACGTGAAAGAAGCCGAGCACAATCGAGGGTGGATCGGCCATATTCTGCACCGCTACCACGTGCAGACCTGGGTCAAGAAGAACTCGTCCAAGCTGATCACCTTTGCCAAAGGACTTTCGAAACCCGCACTCAAGTTTGGAGAGGGGGCGGCGACCATCGTGTTGGCCTTCGTGACACTCTTTGCCTTTGTCATCCTGCTCTTGCTCGAGTCGCCCAAGATTCGTCGGTTTGGCCTGTCGAACCTCGCGCCCGCCAAGGGCGCCTGGCTGGCCCGGGTGGGCAACGAGATCTCCAAGGTGGCCTTTGGCTACATGCTGGGCAGCCTGGTCATGTCACTGTTGGCCGGTTTCGTCATCTTCATCACGTTGCTCGTGATCTCGGTGCCCTTCGCGCTGGTCTTCGGACTGTGGGTCGCCTTGGTGGACTTTCTGCCCGAGATCGGGGGCGCGCTGGCCGGCATCCCGGTGGTGCTCTTCGCCCTCGTTCACTCGATCTCAGCCGGCGTCATCACGTTCATCGTGTTCATGGTCTATACGCAGATCGAGAACCACGTCCTACGTCCCATCGTGATGAGCCGCTCGGTCAAGATCAACCCGCTCACGGTGTTCATCGCCATCCTGGTTGGCGCCGAGGTCGGCTCCTGGGTGGCGGGCGATTTTGGCGGCCTGGTGGGAGTTCTGCTCGCTGTCCCGGCCGCGGCCTCCGCGCACGTAATCTCCCGAGAGGTATGGAATCTGACGCGCGCACCGACGGGGTTCGTCGTAAGCACGGCCAGCGAAGAAGATCCCGCGGCGTCCGAGTAGTTAGTCGTCGATGAGCACGTTGTCTGACGACCAGTTGCCCGCGTCGGTGCGCGAGTCCGCCCTCGCGCGCACGCGCTCGCTCATCGACGAGGCCGCTCGCCCGGCCAGTCGTCGCGAACGCGCGACGCGTCGTAACCTGCGACGACTCTTTAGCGACCCGCGCGCGGTCGACGTTACGATCACCCTCACTGACGAAGTGATGCGATTCCAGGCGCCTGAGAGCACGCGCGCCGCGCTCCAGTCGGCGGCCAGCGAGGCGTCCAGGAAGGGCTTCGGTGCCCTCAATCTGGTTGGCCTGCGCGCGCTCGCCCAGGCCTCGCGGCTCTCGGCCCCCGTCGCCCAGCGCATCGTCGCGACCAAGGTTCGCTCGCTGACTGAGAATCTGATCCTCGACGCGGACCCACGCGAACTGACCAAGCAGTTCGCCCAACACGCGAGCGAGGGCCTGCGTCTCAACGTCAATGTCCTGGGCGAAGCGGTGCTCGGCGAGGGCGAAGCGGACGAGCGACTGGGGCGCGTGCGAGAGATCATTGCTCGACCCGACGTGAACTACGTGTCCGTCAAGCTATCGGCCATCGTTAGTCAGCTTGTGACGATCGATCGCGACGGATCTCTCGCGCGAGTCGCCGAGAAGTTGCGTCCGCTGTACCGCGACGCGGCGGCCCATGCGACCTTCGTCAACCTCGACATGGAGGAGTTTCGCGACCTGCGCCTCACTCTCGATGCCTTCATGAGCGTGCTCGATGAGCCCGAGTTCCTCTCGTTGCACGCGGGCATCGTGCTCCAGGCGTACTTACCCGAGTCCCACGCCGCACTCGAAGAGCTGATCACCTTCTCGAAGCGTCGTCACCGTGAAGGCGGAGGCGTCATCAAAGTACGTCTCGTCAAAGGCGCCAACCTGGCGATGGAACACGTCGAAGCCGAGCTGCACGGCTGGCAAGCCGCCCCTTATGGCACGAAGGCGGACGTCGATGCGAGTTACCTGCGACTCGTCGATGTGGCGCTGCGCGCCGAGCACGCGAAGTCCCTGCGCGTCGGAGTCGCCAGCCACAACCTCTTTCACGTGGCCTGGGCGATCGAACTCGCGAAATACCGCGGGGTGCACGAACAGCTCGACATCGAGATGCTCGAGGGCATGGCCAACGCGGAGGCCCTGGCTCTCACGCGCAGTGGCCAGCCCGTCCTGCTCTACGCCCCCATCACGCGCCGCGACGACTTCGCATCGGCGGTGGCGTATCTCGTGCGGCGCCTCGACGAGAACACCGCGCCCGAGAACTACCTGCGCGCCGCGCTCTTCATCGCCGACGATCCCGCGGTCTACCGCGACCAAGAAGACCGCTTCATACGCGCCCTCGAGGAGCGCCACGCGGTAAACGTCATGTCGCGACGCCAAGCTCGCGAGATCAGTTCCGCACACTTTGACAACGAACCCGACGGCGATCCCACCTCTCTCTCCTACGTCGAGCGCGTGCGCTCGAGCCTCGCCGAGGTGCGCTCCGCCCACGACGCCACGATTGACACGCTGCGCCACCTCGAGGGAGACGGTCCCTATGAGTGGGAGGACGGTCACGACCCCAACGACGGCTTTCGGCCCTGGTATCGCTACCGTGTGGCCACGATCGAACAGATTGACCAGGCCCTCGAGTTCGCGAGTTCGGGCTTTGCCTCCTGGCACGGGCGCGACGTCGAGGATCGACGGGCCACTCTGCTTCGCGCGGCCGACGTCATGGCCGATCACCGGGAGCGAACGATCGCCGTGATGGCCCGCGACGGCGGTAAGACCGTGGCCGAGGCCGACCCCGAGGTGAGCGAAGGTATCGACTTCGCGCGCTTTTACGCCAGGCATGCCCTCGGCGACGACGACTCGACGCCCGCGGGAGTCGTCCTTGTGGTGCCACCCTGGAACTTCCCCTACGCCATTCCGGCGGGAGGAGTGCTCGCCGCGCTGGCGGCGGGCAACGCCGTCGTGCTCAAGCCCGCCCCCGAGACCGTGGCGGTGGCCGCGGCGCTCGTAAATCAACTCTGGGAGGCCGGGGTGCCGCGCGACGTCCTGCAGATGATTCCCACACGCGACGACGACACCGGTCGGCACCTGGTCACCCACGTGGGCGTGAGTGCGGTCATTCTCACCGGCTCTTTCGATACCGCGACACTGTTCACGTCCTGGAAGCCGTCGCTGCGCCTGCTCGCCGAGACCAGCGGTAAGAACGCGATGGTCATCTCGTCGAGCGCGGACATCGACCTGGCGGTCAAGGACCTCGTGCACTCCGCCTTCGGTCACGCGGGCCAGAAGTGCAGTGCGGCGAGCCTCGCTATCGTCGAGCAGTCGATCTACGACGATCCCCAGTTCCGCGACCAACTCGTCGACGCGGTGTCCACCCTGCGGGTTGAACCGGGATACGAACTCTCCAGCGACGTCGGGCCACTGATCCGACACCCCGAGGCAGCGTTAGAGCGCGCCCTTCACGACCTCGATCCCGGTGAGTCGTGGCTCGTCGTGCCCCAGGCACTCGACAAGAGCGGCCTGCTCTGGCGCCCGGGGGTGAAGGTCGGGGTGCGCCCCGGTTCATGGAGCCACCTCACCGAGTGGTTCGGCCCGGTACTGGGTGTCATGGTGGCTAAGGACTTTCAGCAAGCCATCGACTGGCAGAATCAAACGCCCTACGCCCTGACCGCGGGCCTGCACTCGCTGAACACTGCGGAGTGTGAGCACTGGATCGACGCGGTGCACGGGGGCAACCTGTACGTCAACCGCGCCACGACCGGGGCCGTCGTGCACCGCCAGCCCTTTGGCGGCTGGAAGCGATCGAGCGTGGGTCCCAGCGCGAAGGCCGGAGGTGACAACTACGTCAACTGCCTTCGCAACTGGCCCGCAGTGCGCGACGTTGACCAAGCACTGGCGGCCGCCTCGTCGTGGTGGCGCGACACCGGCGCCCAAGCGCTCGACGCGGCGGGACTATCGGCGGAGAGAAACATCGTGCGCTATCGCCACTACCTCTCTCCAGTCGTGGTGCGCGTGGACGAGACCACAACGTCCGATCAGATCGCCTACCTGCGTGGGCTCCAGTCCCTGGCGAGGTTCCCCTTGGACCTCAGTGCGCGAGGGCCCGTGCCCGGAGTACCCGACGCCACCGTCGAAAGTGCCGTCGATCTGCTCACCCGCGTGTCTCCGTGGACCAAGGTTCGCTGGCTCTCACGAGAAACTCCACCCACCCTGGAGCTCCTCGAGCGCGGGGTGAGCATCGACGTGCGCGCACTGGCCCAGGCGGGAGCCGTGGAACTTCCGCGGTGGCTACTCGAACAGAGCGTGTCGATTACGAATCATCGCTACGGCAACCTGCGCGCGGGACCCAAGCCCGCGTGTCGCGGACTCGGTTAAGGCGTCGCGCTGGCGTCCTTGGGTAGCCCCAGCACGCGTTCGGCGATGATGTTGCGCTGCACCACCGAGGTTCCTCCGCCGATGGTGAGGGCCTGGGCGTACAGGAATCCCCAGTACCACGATCGCCCCTCTTCGCCCTCGAGCCCGCACGGTCCGTGGTTGGCCAGCATGCCCGCGCTCTGGGCGAGGCGATTGGCCAACTCCATCACTTCTTGGCCGTGATCGTCGGCCAGGGCCTTGCGCAAAGAGGCGTCCGAGCCCGTGGCGCGACCGGCCAGCGCGTTTTCGGTGAGACGGAGGCGCAAGAAGCGAAGGATCTCGCCGTGGGACCAGCACCGCACGAGATCGTCGCGCTCGCGCTTCGACAGGTCACCGCCGTGTTTTCTTACCACGTCCAGCAGGTCGTTGGCCGTGGGACCCCGGCCCCAGAGCACCCCTTCGCCCGAGAGCGCGACGCGCTCGTTACCCAAGGTCACCTTGGCGAGGCGCCAGCCCTGATTCACCTCACCGAGCAAGTAGTCGTCGCTGAGGCGAACCTCGTCCAGGAACACCTCGTTGAAGGCGTGATCGCCGGTCATGTCCACGAGGGGACGAATCGTCACGCCCGCAGCGTGCATCGGCAAGATGAAGTAGCTGATGCCGTCTTGGGGCGCGCCCTCACGCGAGGTGCGAGCGAGCAGGATGCCCCACGTGGCGAGGTGGGCGTAACTCGTCCAGATCTTCTGACCACTGATGACCCACTCGTCGCCGTCGCGCGTCGCGCTCGTACTCAGCGAAGCAAGGTCGCTACCGGCGTCGGGCTCGCTAAAGAGTTGACACCAGAACTCCTCGCCGCTGAGCAGTTTGGCCAACCAGCGCTCCTTCTGCGTCGGCGTGCCCGCGACGAGGATCGTCGGACCCGCCCAACCGATACCGATCGGATTGATTGGTCGGCTCACTCCCGCGCGTCGCAGTTCGTCCTCGATGAGAAGTTGGTAGTCCACCGACGCGTCGAGCCCCCAGGGCGCGGGCCACGACGGGGCGACCAGGCCAGCCTCGGCCAGTTCGCGCCCAGAGGGGTGAGGGTGCTCCGTGAGCCACCGACGCAACTCGTCACGTCGCGGGTCGAACACGTCGACCTCGCTCAACGGCGGCGACGTGACTGGGGCCAGCAGGCCGCGGCCCTCTTCGTGCACCACGTTGTGCTCCATTCTCAGTCCAAAACTCCTCGCCTAACGTAATGCTGAATTACGCTCAGCGGGCTTCGAGCCCCCACATCCTCTCGCCGAGATGTCAGTCTTATACTCAACCTCGTGGCTGTGCTGTTTTGGTTAATCATCATCCTGGTGTGCATCTTCGCCGAGATCCATACCAACGCCTTCTTGGCCGTGTTCATTGGCATCGGCGCGATCGTGCCGTTCTTCTTGGCCCTGGCCTCGGTTCCCTTCGCGCTCCAGGCGATTTTGTGGCTCGTGATCTCGGGAATACTCATCGGCTTGCTGCGACCCGCCGCCCTGCACCGATTTCACCGCACCAGCGTGACCGATCTGTCCGCGCCCTCGAAGAGCACCATGACCAACCTCACCGGGTACGTGGAAGACACCGTGGGCGACGAGGGCCACCCCGGGCGCGTACGCATCAAGGGAGAGTCCTGGCGCGCCGCCACCGACGCCAAAGACGCCATTCCAGTCGGCACGCAAGTCATTGTGCGCAAGACCTACGGCACGACGCTCTGGGTCGAACCAGTCGCTTAGCTCGCGGGGGTTGACGGCACTCCATCCAGCACGCTCCTGATCGCCTGAGCGGCACCCAAGAGCGCGGAACTCTCGGCCGGAATAATCAGTTTGGTGTTGGGACTCTCGGCGAACTTTGAAAGAGTGTCGAGTTGCAGAATCGCCACCAGCGTTGGATCGGGCACCTGCTCTTTGATTGCGGCGTACACCAGGGCAATCGCCTGGGCGCGGCCCTGGGCTTCGAGGATCTGGGACTGGCGCGCACCCTCGGCGCGCAGAATCTGTGACTGCTGGGCACCCTCCGCCTCTTTAATGGCGGCTTGGCGCTGTCCGTCGGCGACGTTCACCGCGGACTGCTGCTGGCCCTCAGACTCGAGAATGCGCGCGCGCTTCTCCTGATCGGCTTGCTTCTGGAGAGCCATAGCCTGAAGGATCTGATCCGGCGGCGTGATCTCGAGGACTTCGACGCGGTTGATCCGTACGCCCCATTTATCGGTCGCTTCTTCCATCTGGGTCTGGAGCAGCGTGCCGATGCGCTCGCGCTGGGAGAACGCGTCGTCCAAGGTGATCGATCCGAACACCGCACGCACGGATGTTCGCGCGAGGTTGTCCACGCTCACCTGGTAGTTGGAGTTGGTAAAGAGGGCCAGACGCACGTCGACAACTTGGGAGAAGATCGTGGCGTTCACGATGACCGCCACGTTGTCACGGGTAATGACCTGCTGGCGATCGCCCGTGCGAGGTGTCTCGCGCACGTCGACGATCTTCATCACCTCGATGAAGGGCACGATGAAGGTAAGCCCCGGGTTCCGGATGTCCTTGAACTCACCGAACCGGGTGACCACGCCCTCGAAGCCCTGCTGGACGATTCGCACCGACCTGGAAATCGTCACGATGACCAGGAGAACGATGATGGCCGCGATGATCGCGATCACGATACCGGTATTCATATGAGGCACCTCCGCGGAAGCGTTGGTGCAGTTGCCTTAACTGAACTCGTTCCCGGTGCTGTTGTTGAAGTGTAATTGAGCGCGGTTCTGGCCCGGGGAGGAGCCCGCGTTCAAGGACCCCAGATCGACGCAGCGCCCAGCGCGGTGACGCCGGCGTGTCTGGGCCCATGTTCCCTGGAAATCTCCACAAAGTTCCTGGTAGAACGGAAAGAGCCAGGCCTCGGTTCGCGAGTTGAGAAGGGAGATGACGTGAACGTCGCCACGCTCGTCGCCACCGTCTTTCATCACGAGCTTCCCTTTCGCGTGGAGGCCTACGACGGAAGCGTCGCGCTGCCCACCATCGAGTCATCCGCCAACACTCTGACGCTCAAGATTCTCAACCGCGAGGCCCTCACCCGCATCGTGACGCACCCCGGGGAACTCGGCGTGGCGCGCGCCTACGTTGCGGGCGACGTCGAGGTGGACGGCGACCTCGACCTGCTCTTTGAGGTCACGCCGCCAACGCTTCGCCAGGCTCTGACTCCCGAGGTGATCGCCACGCTGCTCTCGACGGTTGGAGCCCGAGGGCTCAAGCCACCGGCTCCGCCCTCGATTGAGGCTCGCCCCCGGGGGCTGCGACACTCTCGCGCTCGCGATCGCCAAGCCGTCACGCATCACTACGACGTGTCGAATCGTTTCTACGAGATGGTGCTCGGTCCTTCCATGACGTACTCGTGTGCCGTATTCAACACGCCCGAAGACACCCTGGAGGAGGCTCAACTGCGAAAGGTTGATCTGGTCGCGCGCAAGCTTGACCTCCAGCCGGGCGATCGGCTTCTCGACATCGGGTGCGGCTGGGGCACGATGGCCATCAACGCGGCCCAGCGTTACCGAGCCCGGGTAGTCGGCGTCACCCTGTCACAACCTCAGCAGCGCTACGCCACCGAGCGCGCCCGTCTCGCGGGCGTCGACGACCTCGTTGAGTTTCGAGTCCAGGACTTTCGTGATATCCCCGACGCCCCGTTCGATGCGATCAGTTCCATCGGCATGGCCGAGCACGTCGGTCGACGGTCGTTGCCGCGTTATACCCAGGTCATCTGGGATCTGCTCGCCCCCGGCGGACGATTTCTCAACCACGCGATCGCTCGCCCCGTCACCTATGACGACGACCCGCAGCCCACGTACACCTCGGAGTTGATCCGTCAGCTCCAGATCGCTGTGGGCGCGCGCGGGCCGTCCAAGAACCGCAGTGCGTTCGTTGAGCGCTACGTCTTTCCCGACGGCGAACTCCACGAGGTGGGCGCGTTGGTCTCGATGTTCCAAGCTCACGGTTTCGAAGTTCGACACCTCGAGAGCCTGCGCGAACACTATGGAATCACTCTTCGTCGTTGGGTTGACAACCTGGTCAAGCGCTTTGACGAGGCGATCGACGAGGTCGGCGCCGAGCGAGCGCGGGCCTGGCGGCTCTACATGACTGGCTCGGCGGTGGGATTTGAGCGTCACAAGCTCGAGATACACCAGGTGCTCAGCGTGCGACCCAATCACGGTGCGTCGAGGTTCCCGCTACGCAGCCACTTTGAGCCTGACTTCTAGTTGACTGTCAGCATTGACAGCCCGTGGGTCGCTCCGGTAGGTTCCGCGTTAGACACCCGCGCATGAGAGGAGCACGTGCCCGAGATCCCCGACTCCCACCGTGACTTGCTTCACGCCACCGTCGCGACATTCGCGACTATCGGACCCGACGGCCGACCCCAGCAGACCGTGGTCTGGTTTCACGAGGACGGCGACACGGTCGCCCTCTCGCTGAGCGCCTCGCGACAAAAGACGAAGAACCTTGTGGCTCGTCCTCAGTGCTCGCTGCTCATCATCGATCCGAACTCTCCGATGCGCTACCTCGAACTTCGAGGCGACGCGGAGATCACTGCCGATGAGGACTACGCCTTCGCCGAGCAAGTCGGCCTCAAATACTCGGCGAACCTGCGCGACTACGACGCCCCGGGCGACGCCCGTCTCAAAGTCCGCATTGTCTTGAGCCGCGTCAACGCTGTCGACATGCGCGGCTGACCCACTCACGGAGAAAGTTGCCTCTCGTGTTCCAGGGCCCCCAGACGGTGACCCGCGTCAGCCCGCGCTCGGTGAGCGAGACGGTCTCGCGATTCCTTGACATCGCGAGGACCAAGAACGTCCAGATCTTCTCGGTCATTGACCAGCGCGCCGAGGCGCTCAGCGTGGGCATGGAGTTGCGAGAGACGACTCTCATTATTTTCGGGGACCCTCGCGCAGGCACGCCCGTGATGCAGGCTGAGCCACTCGCCGCACTCGACCTACCGCTCAAACTGCTCATCTGGGCCGGCGATGACGCCACCAACGTGTCCTACGTCTCGCCCCCCGCTCTAGCTGCTCGCTACGACCTCAGCGATGACCTCGCTCATCGGCTCGCCGCGATCGACGTGCTGGCAGAAGAACTCGTCACTCCCTAGGCGCGAGCCACGATCATGGACGCGTCTCGTCCCTCACCCGGCACGGCGCGCACATTGTGGGGGCCCAGGGCAGCGGCGCACCACGAACACGACCAGATGGCCCGACCCGAGTGGCCACACGACTCGTGGACGACTTCGATGGGGGGCCCGTTGGGTGCGGCATACTGATCTCCCCACTGGCGCATCGCCGAGAGGACCGGCCACAGGTCTCGTCCCTTTTGGGTGAGCTTGTACTCGTCGCGTGGGGGATGCTGTGAATAGGCCACCCGGCGAAAGACTTCGTGCTCGACGAGCGAGTTGAGCCGATCGCGCAAGATGTTGCGCGAGATGCCCAGCCGTCGCTGAAAGTCCTCAAACTTGGTCACCCCGAGGAAGGCGTCGCGCACAATGAGCATGCTCCACCACTCACCGATCACCTCGAGACACTGGGCCACCGAACAGTCCATCTCCGAAAAGCTCTTTCGTTCCATGAGCCGATCCTAGTCAGTTGCATAATGCAACTCAACTGACTAGAGTTCGTTTTATGACAGAACTCACTGCTGACGCCTCGCTGGTGAGACGTCGACGCACCATCTTCTTTGTCACCGCACTGGGCGCGTTCATGGGTTCGCTTGATCTGTCGATCGTCAATGTCGCCTTCCCCGCCCTGGAACGAGCCTTCCCTCACGACACCGCGGCCTCGCTGTCGTGGGTGCTCACCGGATACGCGATCGTATTTGGTTCGCTGCTCGTGGTGGCCGGTCGAACCGCCGACCGACTGGGTAGTCGGCGGGTGTTCTTCTTTGGGCTCGGCGTGTTCTGTTTGGGCTCGCTACTGTGCGGCGTAGCCCCGTCCGTTGCCACACTGATCATCGGTCGCGTCGTCCAAGGGGTGGGTGCGTCGGCAGTCTTGCCCTCGTCTCTTGGATTACTGCTCGGTGCCTACCCCAAGGAACGGCGATCACAGATCGTGAGTTTGTGGGGCGGCATCGGTGCCCTGGCGGTCGCCACCGGCCCGTCGCTCGGGGCACTCCTCATCACCGGCTTCGGGTGGCGCGCGGCGTTCTTCGTCAACTTGCCCGTGGGAGTCATCGCGTGGCTGGCTGGTCGGCGCACCTTAGAGCGCACGCGGGGCACGGACCCAGGGACTCGCCCGGACTATCCCGGCGTCGCGTTCCTCAGCCTTGCCCTCGCGGGGTTGGTTCTCGCTATCTCTGAGGGTCCAACGTGGGGCTGGAGTAGCGCGCGCATCATCGCGGGCTTCGTGGGCGGAGCCGCGCTTCTCGCCGTGTTCCTGGTGCGTTCGCACCGCCACGCCGAACCCGTGTTAGATCTCACCCTCTTTGGAGCGCGCTCATTCAGCGTCGCCAACACCGCCGCCCTGCTCTACTCCATGGGCTTCTTTGCCATGTTGCTCGGCAACATCTTGTTCCTCACCGGCGTGTGGCACTACTCAATCCTGCGCGCGGGCCTGGCCGTCACGCCAGGTCCCCTCGTGGTGGCCGTGGTCTCGGGCTCCGCCGGAAAGCTCGCTGCGCGCGTGGGCTTTCGCCGCGTGCTGTCCGTTGGCTTTACCGTCTTCGCTCTGGGGGTCCTGTGGTACGTGTGGCGAGTGGGACTAAGTCCTCACTACACCACGCGATGGCTGCCCGGCACGCTGATCGTGGGGCTCGGCATCGGTCTGACCTTCCCGGTCATGAGTGCCGCTGCTGTCTCCAGTCTCGATCCCGCTCGGTACTCGGTTGGTAGCGCCGTGAACCAGACGGCGCGCCAGATCGGCGGAGCGCTCGGTGTGGCGATCCTCGTCGTCGTCCTCGGCGCGCCCACGAGTGCCGCCTCGGCGCTCCACAACTTTCGACACCTGTGGATATTCATCGCGTTGTCGGCCGTCATCGCCGGGCTCATCTGTTCATTGCTCTCTAGCGGCGCGGGTACCGCGACCCGAAGGACCGTGGCGAGCGAAGAGGCCCGCGCACTAGAAGAAGTTCTGGACGGCGAGATTGTTTTAGACCTCGAGTAAACCCGCTGCTGGTGCGATTGTCGCCCCGGGATTCTTCCCATACTGTTGCATCGTGGCGCTAGACGTGATGGAACCGGCCGGCGACGTGCCCGCACCACCCAAGAGGCGCTCGCGTCGTCGGGCCCTGACCGAGTGGCTCATCGTCCTCGTTGTCGCAGTGCTCGCGTCATTCCTGGTACGCACCTACGTGGTCCAGACCTACTTCATTCCATCGAAGTCCATGGAACCGACCCTCGACGTGGGCAATCGCATCGTGGTGGACAAGCTGGCCGTGGAGTTCGGGCACATCAACATCGGTGACATTGTGGTATTCAAAGCGCCCCCTGAGGTACAGGTCAAGTGCGGCGACGTCGTCCCCGATCTCGTCAAGCGGGTGATCGGCCTGCCCGGAGATGTCCTTACCTCCAAGGGCAACACGATCTACGTCAACGGCGTCGCGCTGGATGAGAAGTGGACGCACACCGAGCCCCTGGGTCCCGCCATCGGACACGTCACCGTCCCCGCGGGCCAGTACTTCATGATGGGCGACAATCACGCGAACTCCTGCGACAGCCGGTATTGGGGAACCGTGCCGCGATCGGACATCATTGGCAAGGTCTTTCTCAAGTTCTGGCCTCTGTCAGAGTGGCACTGGTACTAAGGCCCGCCCGCTCGCGTCGGCATCGCTACGGCGGCGCCAGTCCCCGACTGCTCTTTGCGCTGGGCGGCGCTGTCCTCGCGGGGGTGGTTCTCGCGTCGTGTGGCTCGTCGTCACCTACCGCGTCGTCGCACAACCGTCTCAGCGCGCCGGTGATCGTTGAGCACTTCACGCGTCTGCCCTGCAACCACGACAACACGATCGGGCTGGAAGGCTGCGCCGAGACCCAGTTGCTCGAGGCCGATCATCGCATCGACCGGGAAGTAAAACTCCTCTTCTCTCTGATTCCCTCGGGCCAACGCAAGAAGCTCGCAACGACCGAAAGCGAGTTCATGACGTATCGGCGCGACACCTGCACGACCTACAGCAGCGTGTACCAGGGAGGATCCTTCGCGCCGGTGGAGTACGCGCTGTGTGAGGTGCGCGTCGACGATGCACAAAGCAGTGTCCTGCACGGGTACTTTCAACTCGCCGAGGCGGGCGCGAGCCACTCTCTAGCGTGGCCCTAGGAGTCAGTTAATTACACTCGAAAGAGCAGAGTATCTCGCGAATCTGGCGGCCCATCTCGCGCGGACTGCCCACGATGTCGGCGAGAACGTCGCCCTCGAGGTCCACGTCGTCGCCGGGCTGATACTTCGACACCCGTAGACCCTTACCAGTCTTGGACGCCACGACCACCCAGGGCATGCCGATCTCACCCATCTCACTGGTCGCCATGATCCTCCCGTGTCGGTCGACTCCAATGCTCCAACCCGGTGCGCGCGCGGCATTGATGACTCGCTCGAGATCCGATTGTGATGAGAGAGCGGCCACGTCACGCACGCTAGATGACGGACGTGACGCGGGCGGGTTCTCGCCGCGATCAGTCCCTTGTGACATGATGCTCGAATGAGCGAAGAAGAGGATGAAAAGTCGGCGCTGTGGGAGTTCCTGGAGATCCAGCGATCGGCGGTGCGATCGATCGTCGACGGTTTGAGCGAAGAGGCGTGGCATACGTCAGTCGTCCCCTCTGGCTGGACACCCGCGGGATTCGTCGAGCACTTAGCGGGTGCCGAGTATCACTGGTTCCAAGGGGTGATCGAGGGCATCGGCTTCGTACGGCCGGACGACGAGGATTTTGAACCCTACGACCCCTACGCCGCGTTCACGTCCGACCTGTCGTCCAGGGACGTTCTTCGCGTCTATCGCGACGAGTGCGATCGGTCCGACGAAGTCATCGCGAAAGTGAGCATGTCCACCAAGCCCCTCGGGCGACACGGGGACCGCGAGGTGCCCAGCGTGCGCTGGGTCATGCTGCACATGATCGAAGAGACGGCGACGCACTCCGGCCATCTCGAAATCGCGCGAGAACTCCTCGACGGTCAGACCAGACTCGGCAATCGCTGAGGGCCCTCGGCCTGAGGGCGTCTGGCTGGATCACAGCTGTTCGGCCAACTTTGCGAGCGAACCGAGTTGGGACTTTGTTATCTTCGCCGTCTCCACGCTGGCACCGTAGTAGTGCGTTCCGTTGGCGATCACAGTCAAACCCTGTCCCGTGATCCCGGCTTCGGCCAGCTTGAAGTAGAACGCCGGCACGCCGAGACCCGAGTACGCCGAGAACGTGAACTTCGCGTCCTTGGTGGCCTTGGCAATCGATGCCTGCATCTGTGCTTCCGTCAGAGGCTTCGAGATGATTTCGACGGAGAGAGAGACGGCCTTGAGGATCGTGGCCATGCTCGTCTCGGCACCGTACGTGCAGATGACGTCAGACCCCGAGACTTCGTAGTTCTCTTTGGTCGGCTTGAGCGCAATGGTGTAGGTCGTGGGCGCGGGCACCTTGTAGCCCACAATGGCCGAGACACTCGCAGCGCTCACTTTGCCGCAGACCGATGACGCGTGCGGGACGCGCGAGACGGCCCGGGCGGGGATCGGCGAGGCGACGAGGACACTCGCACCCGCGATGACGACGACTGCGGATGCGATAGAGAAGCGACGGGCGAGGCGGGATCGTGCAACGATGCTCATGGCGAAGCCTTTCTGATCGGATGGCTGGCGCCACTTGAGCCGAACGATACCGCCTTCCACGGTCCAAAACCCAAATCTCTCCGCAGTACAGTTGACTTTCGGGGGGCGTGGCGAGTGGTTCGCAGATGAGAACCGAATCGCCTGGTCGAAAGGAGTAGGCGTGCAACCGACGGACACCTCGTCGCCGGACTACTTTCACAAGGTCGTGGACTGCCAGTGGGCCTGCCCCGCTCACACAAACGTCCCCGGGTACATCCGCCTCATCGCCCAAGGACGCTTCGACGATGCGTACATGCTCAATCGCGAGTCGAACGTCTTTCCGGGCATCCTTGGTCGTACGTGTGACCGACCATGTGAACCGGCGTGCCGACGCGAACGTGTGGATGGTTCTCCGGTGGCGATCTGCCGACTCAAGCGCGTGGCCAGTGACCTACGCGGTGATATCTCCGATCGCCTACCCACGATCCCGACGCTCAAGAACGGCAAGCGCATCGCGTGCGTGGGTGCGGGCCCGGCGTCCCTGACCGTGGCCAACGACCTGATGCCCCTGGGCTACGAGGTCGTGATCTTCGAGCAGTACGACAAGCCCGGGGGGCTGATGCGCTCGAACATTCCCTCGTTCCGCCTGCCCGAAGAAGTGCTGGAAGAAGAAACCAGCATGATTCTCGACATGGGGGTGGATATCCGCTACAACTCCCCCGTCACGAGCTTGCGCTCCCTGCTCGACGAAGGATTCGACGCCGTCTTCGTCGGTGTGGGTGCGCCGCGGGGCAAGGAGCTCGACCTGCCGGGGCGCCACGACGAGGTCGAGTCACACATATTTATTGGCATCGACTGGTTGGAGTCCGTTGCCTTTGGCCACGTGGATGAGATCGGCGAGCGGGTTCTCATCATTGGCGTGGGCAACACGGCCATGGACTGCTGTCGCACGTCCCGACGCCTCGGGGGCCGCGACATCAAAGTGATGGCGCGCCGACCGCGACAGTTCTTTAAGGCGTCGCCCTGGGAACTCGACGACGCCGAGGAAGAGGGTGTCGAGATTCTGGTGAACCACGCCCCCACGCGCTTCGTCATCGAGGGCGGCCGACTCGTCGGGATGGAGTTCGACGTGCTGGAGTGGGACGAAGGCGCCCGGCACTCCACGACGCTCGATACCGT
>DATJUR010000147.1:0-4337 GCA_035502215.1 Acidimicrobiales bacterium
GCGGACTCATTCGTACGCTCCAGCATCGTACGGGCATGCGAATCGGCGACGTCGAGCAGATCGCACGTGACCAGAAGTGGATCTCCTAGGCCCCGACACCACTCGTCTCCGTCGCGCCGGGTCGATCTTATAAAGTGACGCTAACGCTGAGCTCAGGAGTTGACATGTCGAGTATCGCCCTCGCCCCGCCCCGCCGAGTACTAGCCGACCTTGTGTCGCGGTCCGCCGTGGCCGAACTCACGCTCATCGTGGGTGGCGCGGTGTTGATGGGCGCGCTGGCCCAGATCTCGATTCACCTGAGCTTCACTCCGGTGCCCGTCACGGGTCAAACCCTCGGAGTGATGCTCGTGGGCACTTCTCTGGGTTGGCGGCGCGCGCTTGCCGCGATGGGCCTCTACGTGGGAGCCGGGCTCATCGGTGTGCCGTGGTTCGCGGGGCACGCCAGCGGCTACGTGGGCGCGAGCTTTGGCTACTTGATCGGTTTTGTGGTCGCGGGTGCCGCCTTAGGTTGGGTCGCCTCGCGTGGCGCAGATCGGCGCATCGATCGCGCCTTCGTCGCGATGGCCGTGGGCGACGCCATCGTCTTTTTGTTCGGCGTTACGTGGCTGAAGTACGACTTGAACGTCTCGGTCTCAAGTGCGTTCGCCCTCGGCTTTACCCCCTTCTTGTGGGGCGAGCTCATCAAGGCCGGTATCGCGGGAGTCGCGCTACCCTCGACGTGGCGCCTCGTGGATCGCACCACCTCGCGGCGCTAGAGATCTCGCACGCGCGCGCCAAGGTGCGCCGCTTCAGCTCCGTGCGCGAAATACTTGTGACGGGCGAGCACCGATCGATCCACCGTCGCGTAGCGCTCGGCGATCGCAAGTGCTCGCGCGAGCACGTCTGCTTCGCTGGCGGTCTCTTCGACGATGCCCGCGGCCCGAGCGTCCGGGCCGCCGTAGCGCTGGCCGGTGAGCGCGGCCTGGGTGGCGGTCGCGAAGGGCAACCGATGACGCAGGACTGAAAACAGTCCTTCATCCAGCGGTAGGCCGATCTGCACTTCGTTCATACACCAGTACCCGCGATCCTCGCGCATGACCCGATAGTCGAAGCCCAACGACATCGCGGCCCCCGCGGCGAAGGCGTGACCGTTCACCGCGGCCACGCTGTAGGCCGGCAACATGAGGATCCGACCTACCGTGCGCTTGAGTTCCGTGAACGTTCGGCCCATCTCATCGACATCCGAGAGGAAGCGATCCAAGTCCAGGCCGTTGGAAAAGAACTTGCCGGTTCCCGTGAGCACGATGGCCAGCGGGCCACTTCGCCCCTCGACGTCGTCGAAGAGTTCATTCAGGAGCGCGAGTGAATCGAGGTTCACCCGATTTTCCCCGTCGTTCCAGGTGATGAGGGCGACCGGACCTTCATCGCGTAGTGATATCTCCACGAGGTGACTATACGGTGCTCGAAAGTCTGGGAGTAAGTTGAGGGCATGGCCGACGAAGTCGAACTACCCGAACCTGACGTCTCTGAAGAGCACCCCATATCTGATAACTGGGTGTGGGTCGGCTCGCATCGCCCACCGAGTCCCCGGGTGTTGCACGACCAGATGACGACGAATTGGGCGGTCGCCGAGATCTCGAGCGACGTTCACCCGGGAGCGTCGTACGCGGCCGCGCGGCGCTTGCGTCTCGCCGAACGATTCCCCGACAAGACGTTGGTGGTTCCGACCGGAAATTTCAAGGTCCGCGCCAACGACACCGACTACCGTTTTCGGGCAGGCACCGACTTCTTCTACCTCACCGCGTGCGAGGAACCCGACGCCGTGCTCGTCATCTCACCGGGCGACACCCCGCACTCCACTCTCTATGTCCCTCATCGACGCGACTTTTCGACTCACGAGTACTACACCGACGCGCGCTATGGCGAACTGTGGGTGGGCCCGCGCCGTGGCGTGCTCGAGGCCTCGGTCTATTACGACATCGATGCGGCTCCGCTTGAGAACCTCGAAAAGGATCTGGTGGCCCTCGGCGGCGTCGACATTGTCACCCTGCGCGGCTTTGACAGCTTTGTCGACGCTCTGAACGAGGAGTCCCCCCAAGACCACGAACTCGCCGTCGCCCTGAGCGAACTGCGTCTGGTCAAGGACGACTTCGAGATTGCCCAGTTACAGGCGGCCGTGGACGCCACAGTGCGCGGATTCCGCGACGTCGTGCGCGCCCTACCCAGCGCCGTTCAGCGTGGCGAGCGGGTAATCGAAGGCGTGTTTAACCTGCGCGCACGCGTGGACGGCAACGACACGGGCTACGACACGATCGCCGCGAGTGGCCCGCACGCCACGACCCTGCACTGGGTGCGCAACACGGGCGACGTGCACGAGGGAGATCTTTTGTTGCTCGACGCCGGAGTGGAGAGCCACAACCTCTACACGGCCGACGTGACGCGCACGATGCCGGTGAACGGAACGTTTAGCCCCGCCCAGCGACGTATCTACGACCTCGTCTACGCCGCCCAGAGTGCGGGCATCGCCGCAGTGCGTCCGGGTGTCAAATTCATGGCGCCCCACGAAGCGGCCATGGAGGTCCTGGCGCAGGGTCTCTTTGACTTGGGCATCTTGAAGGAGGACCCCGCGTACGCGCTGCGCAAGGATCGACAGCTTCACCGCCGCTACACGCTGCACGGAACGAGCCACATGCTGGGCATCGACGTGCACGACTGCGCGAATGCTCGCAACGACGAGTACCTGGGCGACCTCCACGAGGGGTACGTGCTTACCGTGGAGCCGGGCCTGTACTTCCAAGAGAACGACCTCACGGTGCCCGAGGAGTATCGCGGCATTGGCGTGCGCATCGAAGACGACGTGCTGGTCACCGCGGACGGTGCGCGCAACCTCTCGGGCGCGCTGCCCCGCTCCTCGGCCGAGGTGGAGGCCTGGATGGCCGAGATCTGGCGAGAACCGACGACCAACCTCGATCTATAGGTTCATCAGGGTCGTGCGGGGTGCTTCGGGGTTCTCCCCGATACCTCAGGTGGGCGGGTCTCTTCTAGCCTGAGGTCATCGCGAAGGTCGCGCCCCCAGACACGAGGCGGTGTGGTGAGTACTGAGGTCCTAGAGCGCGTCGAGCCCCCCACCGATGAGTCCCTGGCCGTCGAGACCAGTGGCTTGACCAAGCATTTCGCCAAGAACAACGCGGTCGATGGCGTCGACCTGCGGGTGCCGCGCGGCAGCGCATTTGGATACCTCGGTCCCAACGGCGCTGGCAAGACCACCTTGATTCGCGTGCTGTTGGGCCTCACCCACGCCGACTCCGGCACGATGTCGTTGCTCGGATATCCAGTTCCTCGACACCGCGATAAGGCCCTCGTGCGGGTGGGCGCCATCGTCGACGAGCCGCGCTTTCACGGGCACCTTTCGGGTCGTGACAACTTAGAGATCATGGCGGCCGCCCGCGAGCCAGCTGCCCGCAGCCGCATCGACTCGTCGTTGGAACGTGTGGGTCTGGGTCAGCGAGCGGGCGACAAGGTCGCCAAATACTCCATGGGCATGCGTCAGCGATTGGGTGTCGCGTGTTGTTTGTTGGGTGATCCCCAACTGCTGATTCTCGACGAGCCGATGAATGGCCTCGATCCCGCGGGGATGCAAGAGATGCGAGAGCTGATCCGGTCATTTGTTGCCGAAGGTCGCACTGTCATGCTGTCGTCGCACCTCCTCGATGAGGTCGAGCGCACCTGCGACGCGGTGGCCATCGTCGATCACGGCCGGATCATCCGCCAAGGGGCGATTAGCGATCTCCTCTCAGGCACCGCCTACGAACTGACCATCGAGTGCTCGACTCCGAGCGCCGCGCGCGACGTGTTGGCCCCCCTCAACCTCCCCAACGCCTCGATCACGATGTCCGACACCCAGATCACGATTGGCCTTCCCCCCGACACGAAGCGCGACGTGATCGCCGAGATCAACCGCCGACTCGTCGAAGGCGGTATCTCGGTCTATCGCCTGGAGGCCAACCAGGCCTCTCTTGAGTCCTGGTTCCTAGAGGTAACGAGTCGTCTGGGAGAGTCCGAATGAGTACGCCCGGCGCACTCGCCGTGGGCGTCGACCGGGATCTCGCCCAGGACCACCGCGGATCCCCCGTCCCCAACGCGGCCATGATCAGAACACGCATCATGGAGTTGCGCAAACGCCGCGGCCTCATGTGGGCCCTCGTGATCGTCTTCGTCGGTATCCCGACAATTTTCTTAGCCGTGCGACTGATCATGCACGCGGTGAACCCCCGGTTGTACGAACCGGCCGGTGGCTATCAGATCTTTAACAACCTCATTACCGCCGTGCTCTTCCTGCTCGGTTTCATCGTGGCCGC
>DATJUR010000148.1:0-6064 GCA_035502215.1 Acidimicrobiales bacterium
TCGACGCTGACGCCGTCGGGAAGACCGCTGACGCTGAGACCAAATCCGTCGCTGACGCGCACCACCAGTCCGGCGCGTTCGCACAGTTGAGCGGCGAAGGGTGAGTCGACGTCGCGACGCGGCGAGTTCGCCACAGAAAACTGATCAACGTTGAGTTCGCGCAGGGGGGCGTAGCGCCACACCTCATCGCTCGTTGTGGGCAGACCCAAGGTCTCAAAGAGCGTCCAGGTCTCGCGCCGACGAGCGGCGTCAGGACGCTCGGAGATAAATGAGCTAGCGGAGTCAGCGAAGGATGTCATAACGAAAGAGGCCCTAGGCAGTGTACTGGGGCACCCTTGGTGTCCCCGCGTCGCGGCGTAGGCTGACGCATCGAGCGAAAGGACTACGTGTCGTTTACTTCTAGCGTGATCACCCTGGAGTTCGACTCCCACGTCGCCACCCTCTGGCTGGATCGACCCGAGGTCCGTAACGCACTGGGTAGCGCCTTTTGGAGTGACCTGCCTGCAGCGACCGCGGAGATCGCGGCCAACCGTGACATTCGCTGCCTCGTGGTGGCCGCCAGGGGCCCACATTTTACGGTGGGTCTCGATCTCAAGGAGTTCGGCGCTCAACTCGGCGAGGCGGGCGGCTCACACTCGCGCGCAGCGTCGAACGCCCGCACGTACGCGAACGTGCGGGCCATGCAGAGTTCGGTCACCTCACTGGCTGCTCTACCCATTCCCGTGATCGCGGCCGTACACGGCTACTGCATTGGCGGTGGCGTCGACCTCATCAGCGCGTGCGACATTCGCGTGGCGTCGTCGGACGCTGTCTTTTCGGTACGCGAGACCAAGGTCGCCATTGTGGCGGACCTGGGCACGCTCCAGCGTTTGCCGCGAATCATCGGCTCGGGTCACGTCGCCGAACTGGCCTATACCGGCAAGGACATCGACGCGTTACGAGCCGCAGCTATCGGGCTCGTCAACTCGGTCTGTGAGCACGGTGCGCAGGCCGTGTACCGCGCCGCCGTGGAACTGGCCCAAGAGATTGCCGCAAACTCGCCCTTGGCGGTGCAGGGCACCAAGGCAGTGCTGGCGGCCAACGACGGGCGCAGCGTCGACGAGGGACTTGACTTCGTTGCCCGCTGGAACACGTTGTATCTGGCGAGCAATGACCTACGCGAGGCGATGTCGGCCTTTCTCGAGCATCGCGCGCCCACTTTCACCGGCGACTAGCGGCGCTTGAACCAGCGACCCTTTCGCTGCTTCTTGTCGAGTTCCGCCACCTCGCGTCGGCGCTGTTCGATGAGCTCTGGGGCAACGGCGTTGACGACCTCACTCGCCTGAGCGAGGAGGTCGCGCCGATCCTGCACCGGTACGTCGGGTGGGGCGGGCTCTACCGGTCGGTCCACCAAGGTGCCGTGGCTCCAGCCGACGTCGACGAATCGGCGCTCGTAGGTCAGGCAGTTTTCCGGACACGACCACGGTTGGTCGGGGGCGTTTCCCAACACGCAAAATCGCGCCACCTCCCCGGACTTGTAGGTCCGACTCTGAAAGTGCTTGCACTCTTCGCGCATGGGCATGTGAACATTGTTTCACGTGCCAGTGAACCGTAGGCTTAGCGCTCGTGACGCTGGACTTTCACCTCGCTACCGGGCCGCTGTCGCGCAGCGACGCAAAGCACGCGGCCCGGGTTTCGGCGCGCGCGTTCTTGGACGACGCCTACTTCTCCTACCTTTTGCCCGACGAGCGCGCGCGTTCGCGAGCCCTCGAGCTCCTCTTCGCCGCTCAGATCCGGCGCGGGGGCGAACACGCCCGTACGGTCACGGTGCGCGACGAGCGACACCAGATTGTGGGGGTCGCCGTGTGGTTTGGGCCCGGGCACTGGCCGCCGTCGGTGGGAACCCAGTTATCTCAGTTACCCGTCACGTTGCGGGCGCTCTATCGGCACCCGCGTGCCCTTCGACTGGGTGCCACCTACATCAACGCCGTGTTGAAGGTTCACCCCAAGGAACACCACTGGTACCTCGCCCTGATCGCCACTGACCTCACGGTGCAGCGACGAGGCGCCGGCACGCTGCTCATGAACGAAGGAATTGAACAGATGAAACTGGACGGCGTCGGAGGATATCTGGAAACTCAGAAGGAAGAGAACCTCGCCTTTTACAACCGCTTCGGGTATGACCTGCGCGAGACGCTTCATCCCGTCGCGGGAGGGCCGCCCTACTTCACGATGTGGAAACCGGCTCCTTAGCCGATCGAGCCTTCCATCTGTAGCTCGATGAGCCGCGACCACTCCACCGCGTACTCCATGGGCAGCGTACGCGTCACGGGCTCGATGAAGCCGTTGACGATCATGCCCATCGCTTGGCTCTCACTCAGTCCGCGGCTCATGAGGTAGAACAGCTGATCGTCGCCGATCTTAGAGACCGTCGCCTCGTGGCCGATCGAGGCGTCTTGCTCGTCGACTTCCATGTACGGTCGCGTCTCGGAGGTCGAGATCTCATCGAGGATCAGTGCGTCACAGCGCACAAAGCTCTTCGCGTCCGTGGCGCCTTCTTCGACCTTGACCAAACCCCGGTACGCGGTGAGTCCCCCGTCCTTGGAGATTGACTTTGACACGATGGTCGAGGTCGTCTCGGGTGCACAGTGCACCATCTTGGCCCCGGCGTCTTGGACCTGGCCCGCTCCCGCGTAGGCGACCGAGAGGACCTCACCCGAGGCTTTGGGTCCCATGAGGTACACCGAGGGGTACTTCATGGTGAGCCGCGAACCGATGTTGCCGTCGATCCACTCCACGTGTGCTTCGGACTCGGCTCGGGCCCGCTTGGTCACGAGGTTATAGACGTTGTTGGACCAGTTTTGAATCGTGGTGTAGGTGATGCGCGCGCCCTTGAGCGCCACCAACTCCACGACCGCGGAGTGCAACGAGTCCGTGGAGTACACCGGGGCGGAGCAACCCTCGACGTAGTGGACCTGGGATCCTTCGTCGGCGATGATCAAGGTCCGCTCGAACTGGCCCATGTTCTCGGTGTTGATGCGAAAGT
Source organism: Acidimicrobiales bacterium (assembly GCA_035502215.1). Classification (GTDB taxonomy): domain Bacteria; phylum Actinomycetota; class Acidimicrobiia; order Acidimicrobiales; family RAAP-2; genus RAAP-2. The sequence continues at coordinate 3,026 of DATJUR010000148.1, forward strand.
AGGCCTGGAGGGGCTGGTCGACCTTGACTCCGGGCGGCACGTAGATGAACGATCCCCCACTCCAAACCGCCGAGTTGAGCGCAGCAAACTTGTTGTCGTTGGGCGGGATGATCGTGCCGAAGTACTTACGTACGATGTCTGGGTACTCGCGCACGGCGGTGTCCATGTCACAGAACAGGACCCCCAAGCGCTCGAGGTCCTCGCGATTGCGGTGAAAGACCACCTCGGACTCGTACTGCGCGGTGACCCCGGCTAAGTACTTGCGCTCGGCTTCAGGGATGCCCAGGCGTTCATAGGTCGTCTTGATCGCGTCGGGCAGGTCCTCCCACGTGTTGACCTGATGGTCGGTGGGCTTGACGTAGTAATAGATGTCATCGAAGTCCAGATCGGGCATGCGCGTCGCGAACCACGGCAGCATGGGCTTCTTCTCAAAGCGCTTGAGAGCATCCAGGCGAAACTTGAGCATCCAGGGCTCTTCGCTCTTCATCGACGACATCTCGCGAACGATCTCTTCGTTCAGGCCCTTCTTGGGCGTAAAGACTGACAGGTGTTCGTCCGACCAACCCAACTGGTAACGGCTGAAGTCCAAGTTGTCAATCGCCATTGCGCTCCTCTGGGATAATCCCTATCCACATAGTACTAACTACCTGAATGGATCAGACCCAAGTACTGACAGAGTAGAGGGATGTCTGAAGCCCCCCGCGCGCCCCAGCGCCCCGTTGAGATCACTCGCCACGGCGACACCCGAGTCGACCCCTACTACTGGCTGATGGACCGCGAGAACCAGGAGGTTCTCTCTCACCTGCGTGCCGAGAACGACTTTCTGGCCCACGAACTCGCACCACTAAAGGCTTTAGAAGACGAACTCTTCATTGAAATTAAGAACCGAGTCGAAGAGACCGACATCTCGGTGCCCGTGCGCAAGGGTCGATGGTGGTACTTCGAGCGCACCCGCGAGGGCCTGAACTACCCCATCAGCGTGCGGGTGCCCGCGCGCAGCGACGATCTCACCCCGCCCGACGTGGATCCGCTCATCACCTTCGAGGGCGAGCAAGTCATTTTGGACGAGAACCTGGAGGCCGGCGAAAGTGACTTTCTCTCGGTCGGAGTACTGGCCGTGAGTCCCGACGAGTCGTGGGTCGCGGTGGGCACCGACTTTGAGGGCAGCGAGCGACACCACGTGACGGTGCGCCCTCTCGCCAATCAAGAGCCACTCGCTGACGAACTCGACGACGTGTACTACGGCTTTGCGTGGGCTAGCGACTCACGGCACTTTTTCTACACCCGCGTGGACGACGCGATGCGACCCTGGCAGCTCTGGCGCCACGAACTCAACACCCCCGCGCACGCGGACATCTTGGTCTACGAAGAGCCCGACGCCGAGTACACCGTGTCGGTCGGGCGAAGCCGCGACGATCGGATGATCGTGGTGATCTTGAACTCCTCGATGACCAGTGAAGTGCGCTACGTGCCCGCCGACGATCCCACGGCTGAGCTTCGCGTTCTCGAGACCCGCCGCCACGGTGTCGAGTACGGCGTCGAACACTTCGTGGACTCAGCGGGCGTGGCGTGGTGGCTTAAGGTCACCAACGAAGACGCCACGGACTTTCGCCTCCTCGCTCGGCGCATCGGGGACGAGGCCTGGCGAGAAATCGTCGCCGAACGCCCCGGCAGCCGACTCGACGGTGTAGACGCCTTCTCGCGATTCCTCGCTCTCAGCGTGCGCGAGGACGGGTGTGCGGCCCTGCGTCTCGTGCCCCTGCTATCCGGTGAGGACCCCTTCGGTGATGACCTGCTCGCTCGTTCGTCCCTCGTCGAGGGAGGAGCGTTCCCCAACACCGTCGCCCTATCGGCCAACCCCAACGTAGATACCCCCCAAGTGCGAGTGCTCATCACGTCGCTCACCACGCCGCGATTTATCGCCGACGTCGTACTCGACACGGGTGAGGTCATCGTGCGCAAACAACAAACGGTGCGTGGCGGCTACGAGGAGTCCGACTACGTGACCGCTCGCCTATGGGTCGAGGCCAGCGACCATGTGCAGATTCCCGTCTCACTGGTCGCAAAGCGCGATTTCGTGCGCGTGGGGGCTGACGGCTCGCTTGAGCCCCGGGCGCCGTCGCCTTTCCTGCTCTACGGATATGGCAGCTACGAGATCTCCATCGACCCCGCCTTCTCGTCACTACGACTCTCCCTACTCGATCGCGGGGTGATCTTTGCGATCGCCCACATTCGAGGTGGGGGTGAGATGGGACGCTCTTGGTACGAGATGGGTCGTCTGGCCCAGAAGCCCACGACCTTTAGCGATTTCATCGCCGTCGCCCGGGCGCTCATTGAACGCGGCTGGACAATGCCGGAACGTCTGGCCGCGCGCGGCGGCTCGGCGGGGGGGCTGTTAATGGGCGCCGTGATGAATCAGGCGCCCGAGCTTTTCCAGGCCATCGTGGCCGAGGTCCCCTTTGTTGACGTCCTCACCACGATGCTCGACGACTCGCTCCCTTTGACGGTGGGCGAGTGGGAGGAGTGGGGCAACCCCGACGCGAGTGCGACGAGCTATCGAACGATGAAGGGGTACTCGCCCTACGACAACGTGCGGGCCGTCCAGGACGGCTCGCCGGTGCGCTACCCGCATCTCTACGCGACCGGCGGCCTCAATGACTCGCGCGTGGGTTTCTGGGAACCGGCCAAGTGGGTGCTCAAGCTTCGCGACGCCAACGTCGAGAATCGTGCCGTGCTCAAGACCGAAATGGGAGCCGGACACGGCGGCCCGTCGGGACGCTACGACGCGTGGCGAGATGAAGCCCAGGTGCTCGCGTGGTTGCTCAACGAGGTCTCGGCGTTGTCGAACTCGCCGCGCTCCGCTACCCGTTAAAGACCAGCACCAGCGTCGCCGGCAGCGGCAGCGGAAAGACGACCGCTCGACCGTCCAACGTGACGGCGGCGCTCGACGGTGAGCCGATCGTGATGCGTGAGTCGCCGATCATCACGAGTGACTCGCGCGAGCCTTCGGGGATCGCACCATGCCACTCCAGGGTGTTG
>DATJUR010000149.1:0-3525 GCA_035502215.1 Acidimicrobiales bacterium
CTGCGCCTCACGCGTCTTCGCCCGTCGGGCCGAGGCGTCGAGGTGTGGAACGATCTGCACCTCACGCTCGCTCAGGGCCGAAGCCTCTACGCGTGGCTGCGCGATCGCCCCGAGGTTCTCACGGGGGACTCGTTCTTTCACCTGTCCGCACTGGGAAGCCCCCTGGAGGGGCTGAACCTCTGTGGCGCCGGGCGAGTGGTGTGTCTGATCGACCCCGTCGGGGACGTCTACGCATGCCCCTTTGTGATTCACGACGAGTTCCTCGCGGGCAACGTCCGTGACGAGGGCTTTGCTCACGTGTGGCGAGAGAGCGAACTGTTTCGCTCCCTTCGCGAACCGGCGAGCCCCGGGGCGTGCGTGTCGTGCGGCGCCTACGACGCCTGTCGCGGGGGGTGTATGGCGGCGAAGTTCTTCACGGGACTGGAGATGACCGACCCCGACCCGGAGTGCGTCTTTGGACACGGCGAAAACGCACTGGCCACCCGAGTGAGCTCATCGCACCCTCGTTCGTCGCTCGACCACTCTCGCCGTATACCGGTGTCGCTCTCGGCGCCCCTAAAGACCGTTCAAACCCTCCGGTAGTCTCAAAGAGGCTCGAAGGAGAGGTATGGCGAATTCGTGGTTCGAGACGGTGGCGGTCGCCCAGCGCCGAGCCGAAAAGCGTCTGCCGAAGTCCATCTATAACGCTCTGCTCGCCGGATCCGAAAAGGGCCTCAGCTACCAGGACAACTTGGCGAGCTTCGATCAACTTGGTTTTGCGCCCCACATCGCCGGCAACGCCAACGAACGCTCGTTGGCGACCACCGTCATGGGCCAGATCATGACGATGCCCGTTCTCCTTTCGCCCACCGGCGTCCAAGCGGTGCACCCGCAGGGGGAGTTGGCCGTCGCGCGGGCCGCCCAGGCGCGCGGGGTCGCCATGGGACTGAGCTCGTTTGCCAGTCAATCGATCGAAGACGTGTGCGGCGCCTGTGATCAGGTCCTCTTCCAGATGTACTGGTCGGGTGATCGCGACACGATGATCCAGCGTCTCGAACGCGCGAAGATCGCCGGGGCCAAGGGAATCATTCTCACCCTGGACTGGTCGTTTTCGAATGGCCGCGACTGGGGAAGTCCCTGGATCCCCGAACGGATCGACGTCGCGGCCGCCATTAAATATGCGCCCGACGTCTTGAGCCATCCGCGATGGCTCTGGTCCTACGTGCGCAGTGGGCACTTGCCCGATCTCACCACCCCCAATATGGCCCGGCCCGGCGACTCGGCCCCGACGTTCTTTGGCGCCTACTACGAGTGGATGCAAAGCCCGCTGCCCAGCTGGGACGATGTCGCGTGGCTCTGCGGCGAATGGGGCGGCGCGTTCATGGTCAAGGGAGTGAGTCGCGTCGATGACGCGAAGCGCGTGGTCGACGTCGGGGCGAGCGCCTTGTCGGTGTCGAACCACGGCGGCAACAACCTCGACGGCACTCCCGCGCCTGTACGCTCGTTGCCCGCGGTGGCCGACGCGGTCGGTGATCAGATCGAGGTTCTTCTCGACGGTGGCGTGCGCCGGGGCAGCGACGTCGTGAAGGCCCTCGCCCTGGGAGCACGAGCGGTCATGATCGGTCGCGCGTATCTCTGGGGGCTTGCGGTCAACGGCCAGGCCGGAGTGGAGAACGTCCTGGACGTCCTACGCGGCGGCATCGATTCGACGCTGCTCGCGCTGGGCAAGTCCGACGTGGCCGAACTGGACCGCTCCGACGTGCTGGCTCCCGACGATTTCTTTCGCAGGCTCGGCTCGTGAGTCGCGTCGCGATCGTCACGGGCGCGGCGCGAGGCATTGGTGCGGCGACCGTGGACGCGCTGGTGAATGAGAACTACCGCGTCGTCGCGGTGGACCGTTGTCGCGACATCGCTGACATTCCCTACGCGCTGGGCACTAAGGCGGACCTCGACGCAGTGGTTGCTCGTCACGGCGAAGCCGTGTTGGGTCTCGTGGGCGACGTTCGTAGCGCCACCGACATGCAACTTGCCGTCGAGACGGCGACGCGCCACTTTGGACGTCTCGACGCGGTGGTCGCGTGTGCCGGGGTGCTGGGGGTGGGTGCGCCGCTCTGGGAGGTGGACGACGCCGTGTGGGACGCGGTGTGGTCGGTGAACGTGTTGGGTACGCGTCGTCTCATTGACGCGGCCGCCCCGGTGCTGATCGCCAACGGCAAGGACGCCCACTCGCGCATCGTCGCCGTCGCCTCGGCCGCCGGCCACACCGGTCTCTATCACCTGGCTGCGTACAGTGCGGCCAAGCACGCTGTCGTGGGTCTCATTCGCGGGGTGGCGATGGACCTCGCCCCGTACGGGGTCACCGCCAACGCCGTGAGTCCTGGCTCCACGCGCACCGCGATCCTCCAAGCGTCTGCCGAGGTCTATCAGCTCTCGGACGTCGAAGACTTCGCGGCTCACCAGCCCATCGGACGACTGCTCGAGCCCAGTGAGGTCGCCGCCGCGATCACCTGGCTGTGCTCGGTCGCATCCTCGGCCGTGACGGGCGCCGACGTCGCCGTCGATGGGGGCATGACCGTCTCCTAACGAGGGCGACTCGAGGCGAAGGTGCCCTCAACGGCCCGCGACCTAGGGTGAACGATGGAGATGGAAGGGGGCCACATGGCGGCTAACTATCGCCCCGGAGCAACGGTGCTCGAGGCCATTGGTTCGACTCCGCTCATTCAGGTCAATGGCGTCTTCGCCAAACTCGAGTATCTCAATCCCTCCGGCTCGGTCAAGGCCCGCATGGCGCGCTACATCATCGAACGCGCGGAGCGCGAGGGGCTCCTGCACCCGGGCGACACCATCGTCGAAGCGTCCAGTGGCAATACCGGCAACGCCATGAGCATGGTGGCCGCTGTCCTGGGCTACAAGATGCTCGTCGTCATGCCCGAGGGCCTGAGTCCCGAGCGCGCCGCAATCTCACTCGCTTTCGGCGCCGAGATCCACGCCGTGGGCACTTTTCACGTGAATGAAGCGCTCGAAGAAGCGAGCCGGCTGGGGGACTTGCCGGGGTACTTCGCTCCGCACCAGTTCGAGTCCGAGTGGAACGTGGAAGAGAACCGTACGTGGCTCGGTCCCGAGATCCTCGCTCAGCTGCCCGCCGATCTGTCGCCCGACGCTTTCGTCATGGGGGTCGGCACGGGCGGCACCCTCATCGGCGTGGGTCAGGCCTTTCGCGAGGCGAACCCCGATGTGCTGATCATCGCCTTAGAGCCGAGCGAGTCGTGCACCATTCAGTGCGGCGACACCGGGCTTCACCAGATTGAAGGCATCGCCGATGGGTTTATTCCCACCATCTACCGGCGCCACTCATCGATGGTCGATCGCGTGGTGGGCGTGCACAGCGACGATGCGGTCACCGAGATGCGCCGCCTCGCCCGTGAGCACGGCCTCTTGGTGGGGCCGAGTTCGGGGGCCAACATGGTTCTCGCTCGTCAGATCCGCGAGGAGTTGGGTGAGGGCGCAACGGTCGTGTCGGTGCTGTGCGTTGAGGGCGAGAAGTAC
>DATJUR010000150.1:0-6858 GCA_035502215.1 Acidimicrobiales bacterium
TCACTTTGCGCGCGAGGAGTGTCTCATTGGCTTTCCGTCGTGGCGCCACGCAGTCGAGGGACACGAAGCTCGCTGCGTGCTGGTCGAGGAGAGGTCCCCGTGACTGGCTCTTTCGAACCCACCCAAGACCGCCGGCGAGCGCTACAAGGAGGTACACATGACAGATCACTCTGATTCTCTCGATGGGTTTTATTGGGGCGCGTCGACCGCGGCCTATCAGATCGAAGGCTCGCCCCTGGCCGACGGCGCGGGTCGCTGCGTGTGGCACGAGTTCTCCCATACCCCCAACACCGTGGACAATGGCGACAACGGGGACGTGGCCTGCGATCATTACCACCGCCGAGACGACGACATCGCCTTGATGCGCGATCTCGGTCTCGGCGCCTATCGATTCTCGATCCGATGGCCCCGTATTCTTCCTGAGGGCACCGGTGAGGTGAACCCCGCAGGTCTCGATTTCTATGACCGACTGGTGGACCAACTGTTGGCCGCCAACATCGAACCATTCGTCACGCTGTACCACTGGGACCTTCCCGCCACGCTGCAGCGTCGCGGGGGATGGTCGAACCCCGACGTAGCGGAGTGGTTCGCCGACTACGTGGCCGTTGTGGTCAAGCGACTCGGTGATCGAGTGAGTCACTGGATAACCCTTAACGAGCCCTTCGTCGTGGCCGAGCAGGGGCATCTAGTGGGCGCTCACGCGCCAGGCATCCGGAACATCTACGCGACCGGTCACGCCATCCACAATCAACTCCGTGCGCACATCGGCGCCTGGCACGTCATTAAGTCGGCGCACCAACGATCTCAGGTCGGCATCGCGCTGCACAACGCCGCAGCGTACCCCGCGAGTGAATCCGCGGCGGACGTCGAAGCGGCCGAACGCGCGAATGCCTGGCATAACTACCCGCTCTTTCTTGAGCCTCTCGTGAATGGGCGATACCCTGCGCCGCTAGAAGATCGGCTGGCCCCCTACCTACCCAGGAACCACCAAGACGACATGAACGGCCTTCGTATCGAACCGGACTTTGTGGGTATGAACTATTACTCGGGATACCTCGCTCGACACGACTCGGCGAGATGGCTCGGCTTTGAGTCAGTCCCCGAGCCCAGCGCCTCGCGCACCGCCATGGACTGGATTGTTCGTCCTGATGGGCTTCGGAAAATACTCGTCGAGGCTCACCGTCGCTACAACCTCAAGGCACTCTATGTGACCGAAAGCGGGGCGGCCTACGTGGATCACGTGGTGGACGGCGAGGTCGACGACACCGAGCGCTTGACCTACATACAAGAGCACGTCGCAGCGACGCTGGCGGCTCGCGCCGAAGGCGCGCCCGTGCGCGGCTACTTTGTCTGGTCGCTCTTTGACAACTTCGAGTGGGCTCGGGGCTACGCGATGCGCTTCGGCATTGTGCACATCGACTTCGCGACTCAAGAGAGATTGGTGAAGGCCAGCGGTCGCTGGTACGCCGAGCTCGCTCGCTCTGGCGCGATCAGCGTGGTCTAGCCAGCAGACCCGGTCGTCCGCGCACGACTCCCCTCGGCACGACGCCACCATTAGCGAGCATCTCGTCGACAACGAGGCTCGATGCTCCCAAGACGATCGCGTCGTCACGGAATCGTCCGAGTTCGATACGCACGCAGCTCGCCGTGTAGTCAAGCGCCTGTTCGTTTACGATGTCGCGAATGCGCTCGAGAATCGCGGGCCCCAGGGCCAAACCGAGCCACCCACTGATCACGATGACCTCGGGATTAAAGAGGTTCGCCAGGTTGGCCGCGGCGATACCGAAATAGTTTGCCGCAACCTCAAGGGTCTCGGCGGCGGGCCCCCCATCTAGTGCCGCCTCGATTAATCGTGCAGCCCAGGTCTCATCGTCCGCATCGAGATTTGGTGTGGCGAGCGGATCGTTGCGGCGCCACTCGTCCAGGAGGGACTCTGCACCAATGTATGCCTCGAGGCAACCAGTGCTCCCGCAGCGACATTTGTGGCCGCCCGCGACGATGCAGGTATGGCCCCACTCTCCCGCGCTCGAAGTCGTGCCTCGATAGAGCGCGCCGTCAGTGAAGATGGCAGCTCCGACGCCGGTTCCCCAGAGTGTCACGATGGCATCTCGCGCTCCGCGACCGGCGCCCAGCCACATCTCAGCCTGCCCGATTGCCTTTGCGCCATTCTCAACGAAAATTGGTTCGTCGATGAGATCATGGAGCTGGCGTTCGAGGGGTACGTCCTGCCAGCCAATCAGCGGCGCGTGCACCCGAGCTCCGCTGGAGCCATGCTCGACCATTCCCGGTACTCCTACGCCCACGCCCAATAACCGACGACCCTCGATCTGGAGACGATCTTGAAGACGTTCGATGGCGCGCGCGGTTTCGGAGACGGTCACCGCGGCATCGACGTGCTGAGGGTGCAGGGCAACGTCCGAGACCCCGATAACCCGTAGGTCGAGGTCAAACGCCTCGACGCGGATGCCGGTTTCTCCTATGTCGACGCCCACGACAGCGCCGTACTCGGGGTTCACTCCCAGCAGCACTCGCGGGCGTCCGCCTTCGGACTGTTCGCGACCGACCTCGATAATGAGGCCGTCCTCGAGCAGCGACGCCACAAAGTTCGTCACTGTCCCGCTGCTGAGTCCAGTCATTTGGCCGAGGCGGACTCGATCAAGCGGACCTTCAAGGAAGAGCAGCCGAAGCAGCGCGCTTTGGTTCACCCGGCGTAGATCCGGACCTACAGCTCGCAATCGTGCGCTCACGGCACTCCTCTAACCCCTTCCTTATACTTTAATTGAAGTACAAAAATAAGCAGTCGACCGTGTTCTTTCGCTGTCGGCTGGCCCTGCCCACGTCCGAATCAGCGCCCAAGGTGACGAGGATCCCGCTCGGAGTGTTTGGCGTGACAAGGCATCTGCTTAAGTGGTGTTTGTTGATCGGTCAGGAGGTCGGGCGTTGGGCGAACGAGACGAACCGCTCGAGCGATTTCTGGCTCAGCCCTCCGAGCAGGTGATGGGTGACCACGAGGAACCTGAAGCGGCCCCGTCTCATGTGCATCGAACCTTTCGCAGTTGGCTGCACCATTTCATGTTCGAGAAGGAACCGAGCGACTACTCCTCTATTGCGCCGCGTCGCTCCGACGGATCCAGAACAAATCTGTTCTTCTTTAACGGAAACGGGCGCGGACGTTAAGAGACGCTCCTCGCTGTACCCAGTGAACTCCCGCGCTCTACCATGTGGCCACTGCCAGGAGGATTCCATGAATGAAGTATCCGAATCCATCGACATCGACGCCCCGGCGGATAGCGTCTTTCGCGCTGTGTCCGATCTACCGTCGATGGGCCAGTACTCGCCTGAAAATACGGGCGGTGTGTGGTTGGGCGGGGCTCAGGGACCCTCGATCGGGGCCAAGTTCAGGGGAACGAACGCCAACGGCCCCAAGTCTTGGACCACCACCTCGACCGTGGTGCAGTTCGATCCGCCCCACACCTTCGCCTTCGAGGTGACGGTCGGACCCTCCAAGGTGGCCCGATGGTCCTACTCGATCGAGCCGACGGCGAGTGGGTGTCGGGTGACCGAGTCGTGGATCGACCGGCGCGGCGCGCTCTCGCGCTGGGCCGGGGGTAAGGCGAGTGGCCGCAGCGACCGCGCGGACTTCACGTCTCGATCGATTCGCGAGACGCTCAACAATCTCAAGGCCAAGCTTGAATCGACCTCGTAGCCTTCAGGTGTATGGATGACCACGATTGTCCTGGTCATCGCAGTTGTCGTCGCGGTGGCGGTCTTCCAGTGGTCCGGCAAATTTGGCGACCCTCACCGCAGTTCAGGCACTTCGCTGCGTCGAGGACCTCGGGCGCACACTACCGCTCGGGGTCAGGCGAAGAAGGGGTACGCGACGCGAGACCAGGCACTCCAGCACGCCGGTGATGGACTCACGCCTTACAAGTGCGACAGCTGTGGGCAGTGGCACCTCGGTCACTGACGGCGAGACAAAGCGTTCTGTTCGTCGCGCCAGCGATGCCACGGGCGCGATCCCTTCGAAAGCGAGCGCTCGGTGCTCGTGGCGGGGCGTACTGGGGCAACTGGACGCCGATGCGCACCGGTCGTGGACTCTCGCTGGTCACAAAGGCTCGTGGACTTAGGGCGTAGTCGTGGTCGTGGTCGTAGTCGTGGTTGTGGTGGTACTGGTCGTAGTCGTGCTCGAGGGTGATGGCGCAGGAAAGGTCCCCACTAAAGCCCCGCTCACCAGGTTCATCTCTGTGAGAGATCCGGTCGAGGAACCGGGTGTGGGACTGTTGGCCCCGGTACGGCTGGCGACCCAAAGGTTGTCCCCCGAGACGGCAAAGGCGGAGAGCTCACTGAAGTAGTACGGCCCATTTGTGTTGCACATGTACCAGTAGGGAGTTCCGGTGGTCGCGTCGACCCGGGTGACCATGGGGCTAGACCCGTAGGGCGTGGCGATGTAGACGTCGGCGCCCGCCGCGATCACCGTTGCCGGATCCCAAAATCCGTAACTGGCCTCTGAGTCAGTGAAGGTTCCCACCACGGCGCCGCTGGACGCCGTGATCTCGGTGGCCGAGTTGGACGTGGCGTCGGCCACCCAGACCCGCCCGTCGTTGACCGCGATGCCGTCGGGTCCGCTCAGGCCCTGCTCGCTGACCACGCGCACCAGACCTCCGCTCCCGATGTTGACCTCGGTGACGGCGTTGGTGGACTTGTTGGCCACGAAGACGTCGGGACCGTAGGTGGCGAAGGCTGCGGATCCCCGAAAGTCGTACCGTGAACCTGAGATTACCCTGATTAGAGCGCCGTTATGGGCGTTGAACTCGGTAATCGATCCCGTACTGGTGCCCGCGTTGAGCACGAGCACGCGCCCACCCGCTTCGGTAATCGCCACCGGATTCTTGAACCGGTACTGCTTACCAAACACAATGCGAACGAGCCTGCGGGTCGTTGCCGAGATCTCGCTGACCGATCCCACCGCATTCGCCACGAAGATATCGGTTCCGTAGCTAGCCAGACCCACGGGTCGCTCGATGCCGTAGGGACCAGAGGTCAAAGAAGCGACCCACGAACCGTTGGCCGGGTTGATTTCTGAGACCGAGTTACCGTGCTCGTTGGCCACAAATAGATGTCCGCCGCTAAAGGCGAGGGCCACGGGATAGTCGAACTCGTGGCCCGATGTCAGGCTGGTCGCGCCCGAGACCTCGGGCAGATAGCACGCGCCGGCGGCACAGAGAAGCGCCACGCTCAGCCAGCCAGCGAGACGATGACGTACGCGCGGGTTCACAAGGGTGATTCTAGGGTTGTGCCTCGTCTGGTACTAGTTCGAGGGCAAAGTCGTCGTGGTCGTGGACGTCGTGGTGGTGTCCAGGGACGGGAGGTCGCACGTGGTGGAGGTTCCGGTGGCGGGCTGGCCCTGGCTCATGGCGATGGCAGCTTCGATGACGCACTTCATGATGGGCCCCGCGACCACGGCGCCGGTGGCGCTGTAGTTCTGGAAGGGAACGCTGACGGCCACGGCGATAACGGGATTCGTGGCTGGCGCGAAGGCAATCATCCAGTCGTCGGTGTCGTTAGTCAGCGCGTTTCCAACCTGGGCGGTGCCGGTCTTGGCCGCCACGTCATCTTGGGGCAAAAATATGCCGTAGGCCGTGCCTTCGGTGACAACCTTTTCCATGAGGGGTGTGATCTGTGCGGCCTGGGACTTAGTCAGGGGCGTCTTCCACGCCGAGTCCCTGTAGCGCATGATGGTCGCGCCATCGGGGCCCTGGACCGAGGCGAGCAGGTGGGGCGTCATGATGGTGCCACCGTCGGCGATGCCGGCCGCCACGAGGGCGTTCTGGAGCGCGGTTGACTCGACATCTTCTTGTCCGATGGCCGAGTACGCCAGAAAGGGCGGATTGGCCGCCAGGTTCGACTCGGTGGGAAAGAACGACGCCACCGCGCCCGGCAGGTCAATGGGGGGCACTTGGTTGTAGCCAAACGCGTTGGCCGTGGCGGTGAGGTCTTGGGCTCCCAGGTCGATGCCGAGCAGGGCGTACCCAGGGTCACAGGACTGGGGGAGCATCTCTTCGACGGTACCGCCACACGCCACGAGGCCGTCGTTGCACAGAGTCTTGTTGGAGTCCGGCAGCGCGGTGCAGACCTCGTCGGGGATCTCCTTGGTGAGCAGGGACGGGTTGTACTTGACGATGCCCGCCGTCGTAATCACTTTGAAGGTGGACCCGGGAAAGATGGTCTGCTGGGTGGCGACGAGTCCGAGGGGCGGGTAGCCCTCGGCGTCCTTCTTGTTGTCTCTCGTCCACGCCGCCTCTTGGGTGGCGGTGGACACTGCCGTAAAGGGGAGGGGATTGTAGGTGGGGTTCGAGTACATCGCGAGAATCGCCCCCGTGCTGGGCACGATGGCGACCACGGAGCCATCCTTGCCGCCCAATGCGGCCCGCGCCACCTTCTGAAGCTCGGGCTGGAGCGTCAAGGTGATTGAGTCGTCGCCCGTCGTGGGCTCGAGGAGCTGCTCGAAGCTCTGGGGTGGCAGCGCGTGGGATTGGAGGTAGCTGTTGTACTGCGCCTCCAGTGCCCAGTTGCCATAGACGGTGGAGGTGAATCCAACCTCGGCCGAGAAGAGCGATCCCTGGGGATAGATGCGTCGCCACGGGTGCGTCGTACTGGCAGTGGGGATCGATTGGGCGAGCACCTCGCCGTCGGCCGCGAGGATCTCGCCGCGCGGATACTGCTGGGTGGAGACGTCATTGCGCGGGTTCAGGGTCGACGCGTCGAGGGCCTTGGCGTGAAAGAACTGAACGTACGCGGCCTGTCCCACCACCAGGGCGAAGAGGAACATGACAACGATGGCCAGTCGCCAGATTCGAC
>DATJUR010000151.1:0-4831 GCA_035502215.1 Acidimicrobiales bacterium
GTGGCGGTGCGCGTTGCGATGAAGAACGTCATTGTCGCGGTGCACCAAGTCATCGAAGCCGGCACGACCGAGCAGAAGGAAAAAGTTGAGACCTTGCTCAAAGAGCTACGTCGTCAGATGTACCTGATGCTCGCGGAGTCGCTCGCTCCGCGCGAGGACGACACGCCCAACGCCTAAGGCGACCTGCGTGAGGCCCGGACCCGTAAGGGTCCGGGCCTTTTTAGATTTGTCGGCGACGAATGCCGCGCCAGGCGAAGCGCGCAGCGAGCGTAAGCACACCAAGGGCGAGCAGGGCGAAAAGTACGGGTCCAACGAGTCGAATCAGCCACTCAAACCCGGTTACGAATCCACTCACGCTGTCGTGAAAGGCCTTGTTGAGGCCAGAGCGCTTGGTCGACGGAGCGTGGTGCGCGAGTGTTGCGACGTGCACAGTGAGGCTAGCGTACGTCGTTTGGTGGTTGAGGACATTGAGTTGTCCCTGCTCCTGCTCGATCTGGCTCTGAATCTGGTCGATCTGATTCTGGACGGCGAGAATCGCACTGATCGTGGTGGCGCGCGTCATGATCGCGAGGTATTGGTTCAACGAAACCTGGAGAGCGTGGATGCGTGCCTGATAGTTGACGTACTCGCTCGTGACATTGTTCGAGTTGGTTGACAGCGAGGTCGTACGTCCTACGCCTTGAACCTGCGAGACGAGGTGGTGAAAGGACGATTGGGGCACCTCGAGGACGATGAAGGCAGTGGTGAAGGAGCGCGGCGCCCGCGAGCCGGTGGCGGCTTGGCTGCTCTCGACGTACCCGTGATCACGCTGGGCGAGGGCGCTCAGTTTGGTGAGCGCGGCATCGATGTGGTTCTTCGCCACCGTGATCGCGATCGTGCCCGTCGACTCGATGCGCTGGGGGGTCAACGTCTTGTCGCTGGACTGTGCTCCGGAGGACGTTATTCCCGGCGGGGTGAGCGCGTTTCCGACGCTGAGGTTCGTTGTGCCCGGTGATGAAAAGCCCGAACCACTCAGCGTCACGGGAGGCACCTTGCCGTGCACGGTCTTCAGCGGTGCTGCGTTCTGGTGGAGCGCGAGTGGCACACCGACCGCTAGGGCAATGACCAGAGCCGCGGCGCCCATCAAGGTGCGCCGAGCGCGGCTCGGCTCGCGCACGAGTCGCCTCACCCGAGACTCGGACTCGTCGTCGTCTCGAATCTCTGCGAAGAGACTCTGCGCCGCGTCACTCGAGACATCAAGCGTGTCGGCGGTGTGGCGTAACGCTCTGCGGAGCGTGTCTTCATCAATCATGGTCATCCGGTCACCTCATCGTCGAAAGGGTGCGAAGCGTGGTTTCGCAGGGCGGCGTGTTCGCCGAGGCGTCGGCGAGCTTCATTGAGTCGCGACTTCACGGTGCCGGGTTTGCGGGCGATCGCGATCGCAATCTCTCGTTCGCTGAGGTCGGCAAAGTAGCGAAGCACGACCACTACGCGCAGGTGCACCGGTAGGTCTTTGAGCGCGCACGTAATGTCGTTGACCACGGCGAACCGCTCGCTCGCGTCCTCGAGGTTGGCTGTTACGTCCAGATCGTGATCCACAGCACTGTGGAGTCGGCGGGGTATGTCGCGGCGAAGTTTCGAGTTGCAGGTGTTGACTACGACGCGATAGAGCCACGCCCGCAGGCTCGATTCCTGGGCGATCGAGTGTCGAAACTTCCAAGCTCGAAGGAAGGCCTCCTGGACGGCGTCTTCGGCGTCGGAGCGGTTCCCCAAGATCAGATACGCGGTGCGAACCGACTGGAGGTAACTCTCTTCTAACAACGCGGCGAGGTCGCTCACGTCGTTAGCCTGACACGCAGAGGGATCGGCCGAACAGGGAAGGGAACGCCCATACTTATACAGACGCCTCAGCGCCCCAAAAGGTTCGCGGAGTTTTTCGCGGGACGAGGCGAGCGGTGAGCGACCCCAAGGCCGCGGCCCCGCCGACGTGGCCCTTTCGGCGGAGCGTGCGGGTGACGGGAGGAGCGCTGCGCGACCTGGTTCTCACTCGCATTGTCAAGCACTGGGTGGACCTTTGCGTTGAGGGGACCGAGAATCTCGACGGCCTCGCGTCCAGCGCACTGTTCATCTTCAATCACGGCGACGACTTTGACGTGCCGGTCCTGTACGCGGCGCTACCAGCGAAGATTCGAAACCGTCTCTCGGTGGCGACGGGATCCAACATTATCGACGAGCACCCCATCCTCGCCTTTGTCATTCGATTCTTCTACGCGGGCTTCTCATTCGCGCGCCAGCCCCCTTATCGGCCCAGTTTGCGATACGTCGGAGAACTCGTGGCGTCGGGGCGTCACATCCTTCTCGCGCCCGAGGGTCAGCTCAGTGAGACTGGCGAGCTGGGAGAGTTCAAGGACGGTATTGGACTGCTGGCGGTCAAGCTGGGGGTCCCGGTCGTCCCGATGAAAATTACTGGGCTCTACGGCACCGTGCCGATGCACGCAGCGTGGCCCAAGCGCCACGCCAATGCGACGGTGCACATCGGTGCCCCGCTGCACTTCGGGCGGGACGAGAAGTACCGCGACGTGACTCTCGCGCTGCGCAAGGCGGTGCAGAGCCTGTAGTTATTTGCGATACGAGAAGAAGCCCTCGCCAGACTTTCGACCGAGCAGTCCCGCGGCCACCATGCGCGAGAGCAACGGCGGCGGAGCCAGGTGTGGCTCCTTGAACTCTTCGTAGAGCGACTCTGCCACCGCGAGCGTCGTGTCGAGACCGATGAGGTCGGTGAGCGCCAGGGGCCCCATGGGATGCGCGCATCCTTCGACCATTCCAGTGTCGATATCCTCGGCACTCGCGTACCCCGCTTCGAACATGCGAATCGCCGAGAGCACGTACGGAATGAGCAGCGCGTTGACCACGAAGCCGGCTCGGTCGGGCGCGGTGATGACCCTCTTACCCAGGACGTCACGCGCGTACTCGATGGTGCGATCGGTCGTCTCGGGGCTCGTGCGCAGCGAGGAGATCACTTCAACGAGGCGCAACACCGGTACCGGGTTGAAGAAATGCATGCCGATGACCTGTTGTGGGCGCTTGGTCGTCATGGCCAGGGTAATGACGGGAATCGAGGACGTGTTGGTGGCCAAAATGGCACCCGGATCGGCCACCACCTCGTCGATTCGGCGAAAGACGTCCAGTTTGAGAGCCTCGTTCTCGGCGACCGCCTCGATCACCAATTCTCGGTCCCTTAAGTCGGCGATGTTGGTTGAGAACGTAAGGTTTCTCTGGATTCTCGCAACGTCGTCCTCGGTCATCTTGGCCGACGAGACAGCACGAGCGAGAGATCGCTCGACTCGCTCGCGGCCCTTCGCGAGGGCCTCGTCGTCGGACTCGATCACAGTCACCTGGGCGCCGGCAGCGCCAGTGATCTCGGCGATGCCCGATCCCATGAGGCCACAGCCCACGACGCCGATGCGTTTCACTTGTCCTCCTCGATGGGTCGAGTCGGGTTGAGTTTAGGACTGCGGTGACCTACTAATCGCTGAGGGCTGGCTGACTACGATGGTCGAGACGGTTCTCATCTCGTGAAGGAGTTCGTTGATGGACACGGTCAATGTCATTGTGGAGATCCCGCGGTTTAGCCAGAACAAGTACGAATACGACCACGACACGCACACGATCAAGTTGGACCGCCATTTGCTCGTGGCCATGGGGTATCCGGCGGAGTACGGGTTTATCCCCGAGACACTTGGTGGCGACGGTGACCCTCTCGACGCGCTGGTGATCACGGAGTTCCCTACCTTTCCCGGCTGCCTTATCGAGACGAAGATTCTTGGCGTGTGCAACATGACCGACGAGAATGGGCGTGACGAGAAGCTCATTGCGGTGCCGTCCTACGACAAGAAATGGAAGTCGGCCAACGACATCGGCGACGTACCGGCCGAGATTCTCGATCGGATTCGTCACTTTTTCACGGTGTACAAGGATCTCGACGAGGGCAAGTGGGTCAAGGTGGAGAACTACGCCGGTCGGGACGAGGCCCTGCAAGTTCTCCAGGACGCTCGCGATCGGTACGTTCGCTAGACGTCACTGACAACATCTCCGATATCGAAAGACCGTTTGTTTGTGAAGGCTGAACAGTTTCCCGCCACTCTCCAACCGCTGCTGCGCGCGTTCCACATCGACTTTGAGGGACCACCACCGCCGTCGCCGCTGCGCCTACTAATGGCTTCGCTCGTCGCGTTGGTGGGCTCTTTGCTCGCGGACTGGCTCCTGGTGAAACTGGGGGTACACGTGTTTCCCTCGACCCGTGGGTTCGTCCACTTCCAGTTCGGTGACTACGCGAAGCTAACGACGATCGGGGTGGTCATCGCGTGCGCTGGTTGGCCGTTGTGTAGCGCCGTTACGTCCCAGCCTCGTCGCCTCTACTTCCAGGCGGCCATCGTGATCACGATTGTTCTTTTCGCGCCGGACGCGTACATCTGGCACAACGGGGCGTCGGGCCAGGCGGTCTTCGTGCTCATCTGGCTGCACCTCGCCATCGCGATCATCACGTACAACGCGCTGGTGCGTCTGGCACCGGTAGGTGCGAGCACCCCACGAGCACGACACGCGCGCTAAGGAGCAAACGGGGGTTCGATCGATCTGGGGGTGACAGACTCGTCTCGTGCAAGCACGCTCGCCAGGCATGTGGTGGGGAACCTCGATTGAGTCTGCGGACCCCGCGGCGCTAGGCAGGTTTTACTCGCGTTTGCTCGGGTGGCCGATCGTCCACGAGGAACCGGGAACGACCATCGTGTCGGCGCCCGAAGGTCCTATCCACCTCGTGTTCCAAGAGGCGCCCGGATACCGGGCGCCGGTG
>DATJUR010000152.1:0-8216 GCA_035502215.1 Acidimicrobiales bacterium
CTCTTTGCCCCCATGGTGGACGTGGTGCCGCTCCAACTCTTTGCCTACGCCGTGGCCCGGGGCCTCGGACGCAACGTGGATCGCCCGCGCAACCTGGCTAAGACCGTCACGGTGGAGTAGTGACGACGACGGGAATCGGCATCGACCTCGTTGACGTGGACCGCTTTCGTCGGCTGGTGGAGCGTCGGCCCCGGATCGTTGATCGTCTCTTCACCGAGGGCGAGCGCCGTGACGCCCACGGCCGCCCCGAGCGCCTCGCGGCGCGCTTCGCCGCCAAGGAGGCGACGCTCAAAACCCTCGGGGTGGGTGTGGGGGAGGCGGCGTGGCGCTCAATCGAGGTCACGCTGAATGACGTCGGCGCCCCGAGCCTGGTGTTGCACGGTCGCGCGGGAGAGCTCGCGCGTGCCCAGGGCGTGGGGTACCTGCACGTCTCGTTGTCCCATACTGATCACCTTGCCGCGGCCTTCGTCGTAGGCAGTTCTCTCGAGGAACTCGGTGGTTGAGGGCGTTCTACGTCCCGCCTGGGCGGAGGTCTCGGCCTCGGCGATCGCGCACAACGTTGGTGCCTTGCGTACCGTGATCGGTGACGCGTCGTTCTGCGCAGTGGTCAAGGCGAACGGCTACGGACACGGGGCGATCCTCGCGGCTCGCGCGGCCCTGGACGCAGGAGCGGAGTCACTCGCGGTCGCGCTGGTTGATGAAGGTCTCGAGTTACGCCGAGCCGGCATCACCGCTCCAATCCTGGTCATGAGCGAGATTCCGGCCGAGACCATCTCGCCCGCGTACCAAGCCGACCTGACGCTCACGATCGGGTCTCCCCAGGGCGCGCGGGCCGCTGTGAAGTGGGCCGAAGCCCTGGGCGGAACCCACCCGGTGCACGTCAAGGTGGATACCGGCATGCATCGCATGGGTGTCGCGCCCGAAGAGCTCGGCGAGGTCGTCGACATCGTGCGATCGTCCCCTCACCTCACCTTTGAGGGTCTTTTCACCCACTTCAGCGTGGCCGACGGTGACACCGATGCAGACCGCGCGTTTACCGAGGCCCAGATCTCACTCTTCAACACGCTCCTCGCCGATCTCGCCCAGCGCGGCATCGCTCCTGCGGTGGTGCACAGCGCGAACTCGGCGGGGGCGTTGGGCTACCCCGGGTCGCGTCAGTCCATGGTGCGCGTCGGGTTGTCGCTGTACGGTTACGTGCCCGGTGCGTGGCTGGCCGCGGCCCTCGAGCAACAAGGTCAGCACCTTGTTCCCGCCTTGACGCTGCGCGCCCGGGTGACGGCGGTTCGCCGAGTGCGTGCGGGCGCACGACCGAGTTATGGGCGTCGGCGCGGTGTGGAGCGTGACGCCACCATCGTGACCGTGCCCTTTGGGTACGCCGACGGCTATCCCCGGCGACTCTTTGAGGGGGGCGCTCAGGTTCTCATCAACGCGACGAGATACCCCGTCGCGGGCGTGATCACGATGGACCAACTGGTCGTGGACGTTGGCGACGACGCCGTGAGCGTGGGAGATGAGGTCGTGCTCTTAGGCCGCCAAGGCGATGAGTATCTCAGCGCCGAGGAACTGGCCCACTGGGCGGGCACTATTACCTGGGAGATCCTTACCAACGTGAGTGCCCGCGTTCCTCGAGTTCTCGTCGATTGACGTGAGCGACTTCGCCGAGATGTCTACGTGCGAGCGTTGCGGCCTTGCCGCAACGCGCCAGCGGGTCGTCATCGGCACGGGGCCCTTGGACGCGCGAGTGATGATCATCGGCGAGGCGCCCGGGCGCACCGAGGACGAAGGGGGAGCGCCTTTCATTGGACGCAGCGGAAAGTTGTTCTTTGAGTTGCTCACAGAAGAAGTTGGTCTCTCGCGTGCGCAGTGTTACGTCACGAACGTCGTCAAGTGTCGCCCTCCGGCCAACCGAACCCCCACTCCCCCCGAGATTGCCGCCTGTCGGCCCTGGCTGGTCGAGCAACTCGATCGCGTCGCGCCATCTTTCATCTTGACCCTCGGCAACACAGCGGGTCGAGCCATCTTCGCGTACCGCTCGGGCATCGGGCAGGTCCACGGTCACGTCTTTCGCTCGGGTTCGATACGAGGAATACCGACGTACCACCCGGCAGCCGCGCTGCGCGGAGGGCCCAGTGTCGTCGACGTGATGCGCGACGACCTCCGCGTGCTTCGCCGGCTCGTGGAGGCGTCGTGAGTTGGCGGCGCCACACCGCAAGCGCCGAGGAGACTCGACGCGCCGGCGAGGAGTTCGCCGCACTGCTGCGCCCGGGCGACGTTGTCCTGTTGAGCGGAGTCTTGGGCGCGGGCAAGACGACGTTCGTCCAGGGGGTGGGGCGCGCACTGGGGGTGAGCGATCGGGTGACGAGTCCAACCTTCACGATGGTGCGTCAACACGCGTGCCGCAACGAACTGGGAATCGCCACCCTTCACCACGCGGATGTCTATCGCGCGGGCTCCCTCAGCGAGGTCGACGACCTCGCGTTGGGCGAGTTAGTCGAAGAGTCCGGCGTCGCCCTCGTGGAGTGGGGGGACGTCGCCGCGTCGCTGTTCGGTCACGAGGTGATCAGGGTCGACTTTTCGACCGTCGACGACGACGCACGCACGCTGGTGGTTGACGGCGCCCTGGACGGGCGCACCCTCGAGGTCGAACGGTGGACTCACTCGTGAACATTCTGGCGATTGAGACCGCCACGACCACGTGCGCGATAGGCCTGCGACTCTCGGCGGGCGACGAGTTCGAAGTCGTGTTGGATACGCAGCGTCATCACACCGAGACACTCATGCCGGGCGTGGCAGATCTCCTCGGGTCGGTGGGGCTGAGCGCGAGCCAGCTTGATCGCGTCGTCGTTGACCGCGGACCGGGCCTGTATACGGGACTGCGCGTGGGAGTGGCCACCGCGATCGGTCTCAGCCTGGGCGCCGGCGCCCAGCTGGTGTCGGTGACCTCCCTGGAAGTCCTCGCCCACGGGGCGAGGCGCGGCGGTGTGCGCGGTCGCCTCGTCGCCGCCGTCGATGGCCGACGCGGCGAGCTCTTTGTCCAGAGCTTCTTTCTGGACGAGGCCGTCAGCGCCGCGGGCGAGCCGGCCGTGACGACGCCCAGCGCCCTCGCTATCGCGCTGCGCGGCCAGACCGTGAGTCTGGTGGGCGATGGCGCGCGTCGCTACGAGTCAGAGCTCTCGGGGCTCGATTCGGCGAGCCTGGTGTTGGACTACGCGACGCCATCTGCCGTGGTGGCCATTGAGCTCGGCGCCGCGCGCCCACCCGAGGAGTCGGTGGTGCCGTTGTACTTGCGTGAGGCGGACGCCGTTGCCAACTTTTCGACGCGTGAGCGATCGTGAGCGCCTGGACCATTCGAAACGCCGAGCGCCGCGACGTCTCGGACATCTTGCAGATCGAGATCGCCCAGTTTCCCGAACCGTGGTCTCGGGCCATGATGCTCGACGAGATCACCGACGTCCAAACCCGGCGGTACCGGGTCGCGGTACAAGACGCGTCGACGATTATCGGCTACATGGGCGTGATGTTCGTTCTGGACGAGCTGCACATCAATACGATTGGCACACTGCCCGGGTACGAAGGCCGTGGCGTAGCGACGTCGCTCATGGACGACGCGTGGGCCGACGCGAAGGAGCGGGGAATCGCGCGAGCGACCCTCGAAGTCGCGGCCTCCAACGAACGCGCCCAAGCCTTGTACGCGCACTACGGATTCCGTCCGGTCGGGGTGCGCAAGAACTACTACGAGCGCGTGGGCGAGGACGCCCTCGTCCTGTGGGCTGACCTCGACTGAATACCGTCAGCCCTACGCTGGTCGAGTGGCGCTAGTCCTTGGCATCGAAACGAGTTGCGACGAGACGGCCGCGGCTCTCGTCGACGAGCAGTTTCGTGTGCATTCCTCGATCGTCGAGTCCTCGATTGATCAACATCGGTCCTTCGGGGGAGTGGTACCGGAACTGGCGGGTCGCGCTCACGTCGCAACCATTGGACCGGTCGTGCAACGAGCCCTACAGGAGGCCGGGCTCGATCCGCACGCCCCCGACATCGATGGCGTCGCGGTCACGAGTGGGCCGGGCCTGATCGGCTCGCTGCTGGTCGGCCTCTCCTGCGCGAAGGCGCTGGCGTACGCATGGGACGTGCCCTTCGTGGGCGTGAATCACCTCGAGGGCCACCTCTTCGCGCCGGTACTCGAGTCCCGCGATCTCGAGTGGCCCTTGTTGACATTGCTGGTGTCGGGCGGACACAGTCTCATCGTCCTGCAGCGCGCGCCGGGTGAGCACCAGGTGTTGGGTGAGACGATTGACGATGCGGCAGGCGAAGCGTACGACAAGGTCGCGCGCTGGCTCGGGCTCGGGTATCCCGGAGGCCCCGAGATCGACCGACTGGCCAAAGAGGGCTCGTCGTCCGCGATGACCTTTCCCGTCTCTTCGATCGGCGATGACTTCGATCTCTCCTTCTCCGGACTCAAGACTGCCGTTGTGCGCGCGACCCAGTCCGATCGCGACGTCAACCTCGCCGACGTCGCGGCGTCCTTTCAAGTGGCGGTGTCCGCACAACTCCTGGGCAAATTGCGACGGGCTCTCGAGCGCTTCGAGGTGGCCGGGGTGGCCCTGGCGGGGGGAGTGGCCGCGAACTCCGCCTTGCGCGAAGGCGTGAGCCGCCTGGCCGCAGAGTTCGGTCTCGTCGCCCACCTGCCCGCGATGGCGATGTGCACCGACAACGCGGCAATGATTGGTGCCGCGGGCCTCTATCGACTTAAAAATGATGGATCGAGCCCGCTGTCGCTGTCGGCTCGTCCCAACTGGCAGCTCGCCGACGTCTCGTGAGTGAGCGCTGGATCCCCTTGGGCGTCGAGACGACCGACGCCAATCCCTTCGTTCAGTTCGATCGGTGGTTCGAGGAGGCACGCTACGAGATGGCTGAGCCCGAAGCGGTCGCGCTGGCTACCTGTTCCCTTCAAGGAGTGCCCAGCGTGCGCATGGTGCTGATGCGCTGGCATGACGGAGAGTCCTTTGGGTGGTACACGAACTACGAGTCGCGCAAAGGCGACGAATTGCTCGCCAATCCCCACGCCGCCCTGCTGTGGTACTGCGAGAACCTCGGTCGCCAGATTCGAATTGAGGGAACCGCTGAGCGAATGAGTCCCGATGACTCGGACGCCTACTTTTCCGCGCGCCCCCGTGGTAGTCAAAGTGGTGCGTGGGCGTCCGCGCAGAGCCGTGTTCTGAGCAGCCGCGAGGAACTCGAGCGGCGGGTGCTCGAAGTTGACCGGCGCTTCGCCGGGCGCGAGATCGAGCGACCCCCGTACTGGGGCGGTTTTCGCCTGACGGCGACCCGTTTTGAGTTCTGGCAGCACCGCGAGAGCCGGCTGCACGATCGGGTGGCCTACGTCGCCGACGGTCCCGGCTGGCTCCGCGAGCGGCTTTCCCCCTAAAAGCCCTGATTTTGGGCTATTGCCAGAAGTGGCGGCGACGCCCCGTGTTGGCACTCGAAATCCTCGGCTGCTAAGATTGGCAGTCGCAAGTAACGAGTGCTAATTGCTCAGGAGGCAAGAAATGAAGTTGCACCCACTAGAAGACCGCATCGTCGTCCGTCCCAACATTGCCGAGGCCACGACGGCGTCGGGCCTGGTGATTCCCGACACGGCCAAGGAAAAGCCCCAGCAGGGCGAAGTTCTGGCGGTCGGACCCGGCCGTCGCGCGGACTCCACCGGCGAAGTCATTCCGACCGGGGTGAGCGTGGGCGACACTGTTGTCTACTCCAAGTACGGCGGCACCGAGATCACCGTGGACGGTGAGGACCTGTTGATTCTCTCCGGCCGCGACGTACTGGCGACCATCTCTAAGTAGTTCGGGACGAATACTCACCCCCTCATTCATACGAAGGAACTGTTATGTCAAAGTTATTGAAGTTCGACGAGGACGCCCGCCGCGGTCTCGAGGCCGGTGTCGACAAGCTGGCTGACGCGGTCAAGGTGACCTTGGGTCCCAAGGGTCGCAACGTGGTCATCGGCAAGAAGTATGGCGCCCCGACCATCACCAACGACGGTGTGTCAATTGCTCGTGAGATCGAGCTCGAGGACCCGTTTGAGAACATGGGCGCCCAGCTCGTCAAGGAAGTGGCGACCAAGACCAACGACGTAGCCGGTGACGGCACCACGACCGCGACCGTTCTCGCCCAGGCACTCATCAAGGAGGGCCTGCGCAACGTGGCGGCCGGCGCGAGCCCATCGGGTCTCAAGCGCGGCATCGAAAAGGCGGTGGCGGCCGCTGTCGCGTCGATTGCGGACCAGAGTCAAGAGGTGTCGGGCAAGAACCAGATCGCTCAGGTCGCGACCATCTCAGCGGCCGACGCCGCGATCGGTGAGACGATTGCCGACGCGATCGACAAGGTCGGCAAGGACGGTACGGTCACGGTTGAAGAGTCGAATACCTTTGGCATCGAGCTCGAGCTCACCGAGGGCATGCAGTTCGACAAGGGGTATCTCTCGCCGTACTTCGTGACCGACCCTGAGCGTCAAGAGGCCGTCCTCGAGGACGCGTACATCCTCTTTACCAGTGGCAAGATCTCGGCCGTGCACGACCTCGTGCCCGTGCTCGAGAAGGTCATGCAGGCGGGCCGTCCGCTGTTGATCGTCGCCGAAGACGTCGAGGGCGAAGCCCTGGCGACGCTGGTCGTGAACAAGATTCGCGGCACGTTCACCTCAGTCGCCGTTAAGGCCCCTGGCTTTGGCGAGCGACGCAAGGCGATGCTCCAAGACATGGCCATCCTCACGGGAGGAACGGTCATCTCCGAAGAGATCGGCCTCAAACTCGACTCGGCCACCATCGACCTCCTGGGCCGGGCTCGGCGCATCGTGGTAACCAAGGACGCCACCACGCTGGTTGACGGTGAGGGTACGAAAGAAGACGTGGCCGGTCGCGTGGCGCAACTCAAGCGCGAGATCGAAGACACCGACTCGGATTGGGACCGCGAGAAGCTCCAAGAGCGTCTGGCCAAGTTGGCGGGCGGCGTGGCCGTGGTCAAGGTGGGCGCCGCGACGGAAGTGGAGCTCAAGGAGAAGAAGCACCGTATCGAAGACGCACTCAGTGCGACGCGCGCGGCGATCGACGAGGGAATCGTCGCGGGTGGCGGGACGGCTCTCGTGCGAGCCCGCACGTCCGTCGACACCCTGGTCGCCACTCTTTCGGGTGACGAGGCCACAGGTGCGCGCATCGTTGCGAACTCACTCGAGGCGCCGCTGCGCCACATTGCCAGCAACGCTGGTTTCGAGGGTGCGGTCAAGGTGCGCGAAGTGGCTGACGCCAAGGGTTCGGTCGGCCTGAACGCCGCGACGGGTGCGCTCGAGGACCTCGTCAAGGCGGGCGTCATTGACCCGGCCAAGGTCACGCGTTCCGCACTGCAGAACGCCGCGTCCATCGCGGCGTTGCTGCTCACTACCGAAGCCATCGTGGCCGACAAGCCCGAGCCGGCTCCGGCCCCCATGGGTGACGGCGGCATGGGCGGCATGGGCGGCATGATGTAATCGTTCGTTTCGACGCACACAACAGCCGGGTCTTGGGCCCGGCTGTTGTGCGTTGTAGTCGAATGTGCGAGAAGATCGCTCGCGTGAAGAGTGCGCGGGCCTGGTGTGTAGTGCTGGCAGCGATGACGGTGGTCTCGGCATCAGTTTCGAGTCGCGCATCCGTTGCGGGGGCGGCACCTCCCAGGCCCCTCAGCGGAGTCGCTCGTGTTGCACATCCCTACGACTCCTGTGACGTCGAACAGACCGACACGTCGAGTCGAGTGAGCACGTACGAGGTGGTGGTGAGGGGCTTTCCGTCGCGCCCGCTTCGTTTGCGAGCCCCGGACGGTTGGGCGTGTGACGTGGAAGATGGAAGCGGGTCGGGGGCAAGCGTGGCGATCTTCTCGCCGACGGCCAAGCCAGACTCCTACGGAGAGCGCAACGGCATCGACGTGTCAATCTCGGCCAACGTGCGCGACGGAGTTGGGGCCGGGATCTGTCCGTATTCGACCTACAAGCACCGAGACCTCGTCGATCCCTGCGGCGCCGCAAACTCGACGCGGCCCAAGGGCGTGTCGGTCACGTACTTCTTCGGAGGTCCCTCCTCGAAGGACGTTGTGGTGATGGTGACCACGCCCGCAAACATCGCGCCACCGGTGTACCCCCCTGGATTGGGCCACGCTCCCACGGTGACCGTCCTCGCGGTGCGCGGAAGTCAGTT
>DATJUR010000153.1:0-3876 GCA_035502215.1 Acidimicrobiales bacterium
TGCGATTGAGCGCCTGTCTTGTTCTTCGCCGTGATTGTTGCAGTTCGGCGTCGCACCTTCCCGGTAGCAGGATCGACTCCGACCGTGTACCGAAACATCCACTTGCCACTGCCCACAGGTCGCTCCACGAGAGAGCCTGTACCATAGGAACGCCTTGACGCCATTTCCTGACTCTAGCGAAAATATGGAGCAAGATTGGAGCAGGATTTACGAAAAGGCATATGGCTCCCGTAGCTCAGGGGATAGAGCATCGGTTTCCTAAACCGTGTGCGCAGGTTCGAATCCTGCCGGGGGCACTGAGAGGGCGAGATCGTGTGGAAGAATCGCGCCCATGTCAACCACCGAAGACCAATATGAACTAGCGCTATCGCGTGCCGAACGGTACGCCCGAGGATGGCTCGAGTCGGTGGGTCGTCGGCGTGTGGGACCCAGCGCCACCGCCGACGAACTTCTGAATGTTTTCGGAGGACCGCTGCCCGAGCATGGAACGAGCGCCGGCGATGTCGTCGACCTATTGGCGACCGGCGCGGAACCCGGGCTCATGGCCATCGGCTCCGGCCGCTTTTACGGTTGGGTGATGGGTGGCACCCTGCCCGCGGCGCTCGGTGCGGATTGGCTCGTGAGCGCGTGGGATCAAAACGCGGGTCTTCGGTACGCGACGCCAGCCGTGGCCGCTCTGGAAGAGGCCGCCGCTACGTGGCTGCTCGATCTTCTTGGACTTCCCGCAGGCGCGGACGTGGGCTTCGTGACCGGTGGCACCATGGCCAACTTCACGGGGTTGGCGTCGGGGCGCTATCGCGTGCTTGATCACGTGGGCTGGGACGTGCACGCTCGGGGCCTCAGCGGTTCACCCCGTGTGCACGTGCTTGTTGGAGCCGAGCGTCACGACACCATTGATCTTTCACTGCGCTACCTCGGCCTCGGCCACCCCACAGAAGTGCAAGCCGACGACCAGGGCCGCATCAAGATCGACGCGCTCGCTGGGGCCCTGGACGACATTCCCGCTGGCGAACCGATCATTGTCTGCCTACAAGCGGGCAACGTTCATTCTGGCGCCTTTGATCCCTTTGGCGACGCAATTGAGCTCGCTCACCGCCACGGGGCCTGGGTTCATGTGGATGGAGCCTTTGGCCTCTGGGCCGCCTCGTCACCTTCGCTGGCACACCTGACGGCGGGCATGTCGGGTGCGGACTCATGGGCGACGGACGCCCACAAGACGCTCAATGTTCCCTACGACTGTGGCATTGCGATCGTGGCGGACCCCCGTGACATTCGCTCGACCTTTGGGGTGCACGCCGACTACTTGATCAGCGACGAGACGGGAATCGGGGATCCGTCCGAGAGAGTGCCCGAACTCTCGCGCCGCGCTCGTGGTGTGCCGGTGTGGGCGGCGCTGCGCTCACTGGGTCGAGCTGGAGTGGTGAATCTCATCGACGGATTGGTGCGAAACGCCCGTTCGATCGCTGAGGGGCTGAGCCACGTCAACGGCGCGACGGTGCTCAACAGCGTCGACTACACCCAGGTATGCGTCGCCTTCGAGAGCGATGAGCGCACTCGCGCTGTCGCTCAGCGCATCATTGCCGATGGCTCGACGTGGATGTCGGGGTCGCGTTGGAGGGGTCGAGATGTCCTGCGGGTTTCGGTGAGCAACTGGAGCACCGATGATGACGACGTGCGACTGACCATCGACGCCGTGCGCCGGGCGGCTCTGGGCTGAACTAGGAACCCGTGTAGTACCTGTCGGCGGCGCCGAGTGCTCGATCAAGGCGGGCGAGTCCGTCGCGAGCTTCCTCGTCAGTCACCGTGCAGGGTGGCACCACGTGAATGCGGTTGAAGTTGTTGAAGATCAAGAGATGTTCGTTGCGACACGCCGCGAGAATCTCGTTCATCGCGGGCGAGGTCCCGCCATAGGGGGCGAGGGGCTCTTTGGTCGCACGGTCGCTGACCAGATCCAGGGCGAAGAAGACGCCGAGTCCGCGTACCTCACCGATGATCGGGTGCTTGGCGGCGAGGTCATGGAGACCGGGACGCAGGACCTCGTCGCCGATTCGTCGTGCGTTCTCGACGATCTTTTCGCTCTGCATCGCTTCAATGCTCGCCACGGCGGCGGCACACGCGAGGGGGTGGCCCGAGTAGGTGAGACCGCCGGGGTAGACGCGCTCGTTGAAGGTCGCCGCGATCGCTTCGTTGATCACGACGCCACCCAAAGGGACGTATCCCGAGTTCACACCCTTGGCGAAGGCGACCAGGTCAGGCTTCACGTCGTGGTCGAGGTACCCGAACCACGAGCCGGTTCGTCCAAACCCGCACATCACCTCGTCGGCGACGTAGACAATCCCGTAGCGATCGCAGATCTCTCGCACCCCGGCCAGGAATCCGGGCGGCGGCACCATGATGCCGGCGGTGCCCGGAATCGACTCGAGGATAATGGCGGCGAAAGAGCTCGGTCCTTCGAACTGGATGACCCTCTCGAGATTCTCTAGTGCCCGGTCGCGCTCCTCGTCTTCGGTCGTCGATCCGTAGGCCGAACGATAGAGGAAGGGACCAAAGAAGTGCACCGCGCCCTCGGTGCCATAGTCGTTGGGCCAGCGTCGCGGGTCGCCGGTCAGGTTGATCGAGGTGGACGTCGCGCCGTGGTAACTACGGTACGCCGAGAGCACCTTGTAACGGCCGGTGTGCAGGCGCGCCATGCGGATGGCGTGCTCGACCGCTTCGGTGCCACCGTTGGTGAAAAAAACCTTGGTCGCGCCGTCGAAGGAGTGATCGAGAATCAGTTCGGCTGCGCGATAGCGAGACTCGTATCCGTGCTGTGGCGCGATCGTACTCAGCACGCCCGCTTGCTCCTGAATGGCGCGTACCACCGAGGGGTGCTGGTGACCAATGTTGGTATTGACCAGTTGCGAGGAGAAGTCGAGGTACCTGGTGCCGTCGATGTCGGTTACGTAGACACCATGGGCTTCCTTGATCATCAGCGGATTGAGGGCGCCCTGGGCGGACCAGGAGTGAAAGACCGAAGCCTTCTCGCGCTCTCGTGGACTCAAGGTTGATCGGTCGGTTGACATGACTCCCTTTCTAGTTCGTGGCGCGCGGCGCGGGCCTCCGGCCACGTTTCTCAGGGTCGGTCTAGTATCCACAACTGTTCAGGTGTGTAGGTATCAACGACGCCGAGGAAATGGGGTGGCCGTGAGTTCGAGCGATTCGACCAGCGACATCGTTCGCGCCGCACTCGTCCAGACCAAGTGGACCGGCGACAAGGACTCCATGATCGAGGCCAACGTGGCTTTAGCGCGGCGGGCGGCCGCCCAGGGCGCCCAGGTGCTGTGTTTCCAAGAGTTGTTCTACGGACCTTACTTCTGCCAGGTACAGGATCCTGCGTACTTCTCCTACACCGAAACGATTCCTGGCGCCACGACTGATCGGATGCAGGAGTTGGCGCGCGAGACTCACATGGTGTTGGTCGTGCCGATCTATGAGGTCGAACAAGAGGGCGTGTTCTACAACACAGCTGTCGTTATCGACGCCGACGGTACGTACCTGGGCAAGTACCGCAAGCACCATATTCCCCAGGTCAAGGGGTTCTGGGAGAAGTACTACTTTCGACCGGGCAACCTCGGATATCCCGTCTTTCACACGGCCGTGGGGCCCGTGGGGGTCTACATCTGTTACGACCGCCACTTCCCCGAGGGCTGGCGCGCCCTCGGTCTCGCGGGGGCCAAGATCGTCTTTAATCCCTCGGCGACGAGTCGCGGGCTGTCGGCGTATCTGTGGAACCTCGAACAGCCAGCTGCCGCCGTGGCGAACGAGTACTTCGTGGGCGCGATCAATCGGGTGGGCGTCGAGGACCTAGGCGACAACGACTTCTATGGCGGGTCGTAC
>DATJUR010000154.1:0-5766 GCA_035502215.1 Acidimicrobiales bacterium
CGCCCAGTGACTCCTGGTGGTCGCGTGCCCCCTTCGCCGCCGCGCGCGCCACCGAGAGAATGGTGCCTTCCACGGGGCGCAACACGGCCTGGCGGGCGAGCTCATCGGCGTGCGCGAAGGCCGCGGCGATCTGGGGGGCCGCGATCTCGCCGCGCGCGGGAAACGAGTCCACCAGACCTCGCAGTAACTGGGACAAGATCACGCCCGAGTTGCCCCGCGCGCCCATCAGCGAGCCCTTGGCGATGGTGGCGGCGACCTCACCCAGGGGCGCGTTTTCATCGAGTTCCTCCAGGGCCGTAACCACCGACTCGATCGTCAAGGCCATGTTCGTTCCGGTATCCCCGTCGGGCACGGGGTAGACGTTCAGGCGATTAATGACGTCGCGATACGAATGCAGGAGTTCGCCGTAGGTGATCACCGTCGCGCGCAAGCCCTTGGCCGACAACGTCAGGGCAGCGCTCATCGGGTTCGATGCTACAATGGCTCTTCGTTTTAATTGCCCGGCGCACTCGGCGCGGATGTAAGGAGAATGTTCACCATGGCGTCAGTCTGCGAAATCTGCGGCAAGAAGCCGTCCTTTGGCATGAACGTGTCTCACTCGCACCGGCGCACGAAGCGTCGTTGGAATCCGAACATCCAGCGTGTGCGTGCGCTGGTCAACGGTGCGCCCAAGCGCGTGAACGTCTGCACCGGGTGCTTGCGCTCGGGCAAGATCACCAAACCGTCGCGTTCGACCCTGGGCGCCTAGCGCGCTAGAGCCGGTGCTCGTAACCCCGGCGAATGAGTTCCTGCCCACCGAGAGTTCGCGTGCTCGCGTCGGCGAGAACCCGGCCGATACTCACTGGCTCTCTCAGCCCGGAGCCACGAAAGGCCAGCCGTAGTCCTTCGGCGTCCGGGGTGGCGATCAGCAGTTCGTAGTCTTCGCCCCCGCTGATGGCCTCTTCCAGCGTCGCCCCGTCGGCCACCGGCAGGTCAGTGAGCTCAAATCCAACGTTCGAGGCGTCGGCGAGACGGTGCAGGTCCAGACCAATCCCGTCACTCAGATCCATCATCGCGTGCACCCCCGCGCCGCGCGCCGCCATGCCCTCGCGAAGGCGCGGGACCGGGCGCCGGTGCGCCTGAACGAGGTCATCGCTCAGCGACGCTCCCTCGCGACGGCGACGCAGCCCCGCGGCCGCTCGACCCAGGGGCCCACTCACCAGTAGTTCATCCCCGGGCCGGGCCCCACTACGCAACACCGCGGCACCCCCCGGACACTCCCCCAACACCGTCACCGCGACCGCGACGTCACGGCCCGAGGACAGGTCGCCACCGACGATGGCGGTGTTGTTGGCCTCGGCCGCTTCGACGGCGCCGATGTGCAGTTCATCGAGGTCGGTGCCCTGCGGGGCGCTCACGGCGATCACCACCCCCCGGGGCCGCGCCCCCATGGCGGCCAGGTCCGACAGCGCACTGGCGACCGCCTTGTAGCCCAGGTCGCGCAGCGCGAAGAGTTCGGGATCTAAGTGAACTCCCAGAACCGCGACGTCAGTGGAGACAATTGCCTGGCCCACGAAGGGTTTCAGGACGGCGGCGTCGTCGCCCACGTAGTACTCGCCGGCGATTGGCGCAACCGGCGTCACAATTTTGGCTATACGCTTAAGCACGTCATCTTCGTGCTGGCTTCGTTCTTTGGTTGGGTCGGTTGGTGCGTTCATGACTGCGGTTGTTGAATCTCGTTGTAACCCCGCAGCGAGACGAACGTAGACAAGGATGTCATGACGTACCCAACCAAGAACAAGGCCCTGATCGAGTGGGTCGAAGAAGTCGCGCGGCTCACGACCCCCGATCGTATCCACTGGTGCGACGGATCAGCCCAGGAGTACGACGAGTTGTGTCAGTTGCTCGTCGACGCAGGCACCTTCACCAAACTCTCCGACGCCAAGCGACCCAACAGTTACTACGCGGCCTCGGACCCGGGTGACGTCGCACGAGTCGAAGATCGCACCTTCATCTGCTCGAAGGAAGAGATCGACGCCGGCCCCACGAACAACTGGCGCGACCCCGAGGAGATGCGCGCCACGCTGCACACGCTGTTTCGCGGCTCGATGAGGGGACGAACGATGTACGTGGTGCCCTTTTCGATGGGTCCACTGGGTTCGGCGATCGCCCACATCGGCGTCGAGATCACCGACTCGCCCTACGTGGCGGTCTCCATGCGCATCATGACCCGCATGGGTGCGGGCGCCCTGGAGGTCCTCGGTGAGCACGGGTCCTTCGTGCCGTGCCTGCACTCGGTGGGCATGCCACTCGACGAGGGCGACTCGGACGTGCCCTGGCCGTGCGACGCCGAGAACAAGTACATCGTGCACTTCCCCGAAACGCGCGAGATCATCTCCTACGGTTCGGGATACGGGGGCAACGCCCTGCTGGGCAAGAAGTGCTTCGCGCTGCGCATCGCCTCGGTGCTGGCCCGCGACGACGGCTGGCTCGCCGAGCACATGCTCGTGCTCAAGCTCACCAACCCCTCGGGAGAGTCACGCTACGTCACCGGCGCCTTTCCCAGCGCGTGCGGCAAGACCAACCTCGCCATGTTGGTTCCCACGCTGCCGGGCTGGAAGGTCGAGACGGTCGGCGACGACATCTGTTGGATGAAGCCTGGTCCCGACGGACGCCTCTACGCGATCAATCCCGAGGCGGGCTTCTTCGGCGTGGCGCCCGGTACCAACATGGAGACCAACCCGAACGCGATGTTGACCGTCGAGGCCAACACCATCTTCACCAACACCGCGCGCACCGCCGACGGCGACGTGTGGTGGGAGGGCATGGGTGAGCCACCCGAGAACCTGATCGACTGGCGAGGTCAACCCTGGACCAAGGACCTGGGCACCCCCGCGGCGCATCCAAACTCGCGCTTCACGACCCCCGCCGCTCAGGACCCCGCAATCGCCCCCGAGTGGCAGGATCCCGCCGGCGTGCCGATCGACGCCATTCTCTTCGGGGGACGGCGCGCCAGTGTCATTCCCCTGGTCTTTGAGTCGCTGAGCTGGGACCACGGCGTGTTCTTGGGCTCGATCATGGCCTCGGAGACGACGGCCGCCGCCGAAGGCGCCGTGGGGAATCTGCGCCGCGACCCCTTCGCCATGCTTCCGTTCTGTGGCTACAACATGGCCGACTACTTCGCCCACTGGCTTACCTTCTCCAAACGCTTTGATGAGAGTGCGTTGCCCAAGATCTTCTACGTCAACTGGTTTCGCCGGGGCGACGACGGTCGATGGCTGTGGCCGGGATTCGGCGAGAACTCCCGGGTCCTCGAGTGGATCTTCGAGCGCACCGCCGGGCGTGGTGAGGCACTCGAGACCGCGATCGGCTACGTGCCCACCACCAGCGCGATCAACCTCGAGGGCCTGAGCGTGACGCCTCAAGATATGGAGCAGCTACTGCGCGTCGACCACGACGAGTGGCGCCGCGAACTGCCTCACATTCGCGATCACTTCGCCCAGTTCAACGAGCGCCTGCCCAAGGAGCTCCACGAGATGGCCCTCGCCCTTGAGGAGCGCCTGGGCTGAGCTACTTGGCCGTCTCGGCGTCGGCGACGATGAGACGAGGTCCCGACGGCCAGTCGAAGTAGCGCCAGGTCCAGTTGATCAAGACGCGCAGGCGATTGCGAAAGCCCACTAGATAGAAGAGGTGGAGCCCGAGCCACGCCATCCACCCGAGCGTGCCGGTGATGGTGGGTACGTGGGGGATCTTGGCCACCGCAGCTCGTCGACCAATGGTGGCCATGATGCCCTTATCCACGTAGTGGAACATGGTCGTGTGCTCGCCCTGGACCAGATGCAGGATCTCTCGGGCGGCGTGGCGACCTGACTGGATGGCGACCGGGGCGAGTTGGGGGCAGAATGATCCGTTCTCCCTCAGGTTCGGAATGGCCGCGGCGTCGCCGACGCAAAAGACATTGTCGCTGCCGGGCACTCTCAGGTCACTGGCCACCACCGCTCGGCCATTGGGGCCCTTGGCCTCTTCGAGTTGCTCGGCCAGCGTCCCCTTGGCCGTGATGCCGCCCGCCCACACGACCGCCGCCGCCTCCAGAAGCTCGCCGTCGGCGAATCGAATGGCGTGGGGTTCCACCTCGACCACCGAGCGGTCCAGCTCGACGCTCACCCCCATGTCGCTCAACTGGTGCAGCGCGTAGGTGCTCGCGCGCTCGGGAAATGCGGTGAGCAACCGATTCGCCACATCCACGAGGCGAATCTTGATGCGCGTGGGGTCGATTCTCATCCCGTCGCGGCGAATGGCGATCTCGATCAGCTCCGAGAGCGCCCCCGCCGTCTCGACGCCGGTGGGACCTCCACCCACCACAACGAAGTCGAGATCCTGGGGCGCGGTCTCGCCCGCCACTTCGGCGTCTTCGAGTGATCGCAACAGGCGATTCCTCAGGCGTCTCGCGTTGGCCAAGGTGTAGAGCGGCATGGCGTAACTCTGCGCGCCGGGAATGTCGAAGTAGGCCGCCACCGCTCCGGTGGCCACGATGAGGTAGTCGTAGCCAATCGTCGCACCGTTCTCCAGGGTGACCGTGTTCGCCGGGCGATCCACGCCGCTCACCCGGGCGTGTCGCACGCGCACGTTCTTGGCGTGGCCGAAGATGGTACGAATCGGATAGGCGACGTCGGCGGGCTCGAGTCCGGCGGTGGCCACTTGGTAGAGCAAGGGCAAGAACGTGTGAAAGTTGTGCCGGTCGATAAGGGTGACGCGCACTGGCTGGTTCGCCAGCGCCTTGACCGCCGAGACGCCGCCGAAGCCTCCCCCGACTACGACCACGTGGGGCAACGACTCGATGTCGAGCGAGCGGCCCTGGGGCGGTTCCATGCTCAATGCTATTCGGCCTCCTGCTCGCGCGCGGTGTGACGACCGATCGGGTACACCACGCTGCCCGCGATCATCAGAACCGCGAGTAACCGGTCGCCCACCGAGAACCCCAGGGTGATGGCCACCGGAATGAGAGCTCCCAGCACCCAGAGCAGTTGCTGGCGCACGGCGAATCGCGCAAACGTGCGGCCCTGGGCCCCGGGGGCAACGTGGCGCTGAGTGATGGCGTCAAAACTGGGTTGGGCAATCGCGCCGCAGACTCCCAGCCACCCGGCGAGCAGGACCTGGACGAACAACACCGCGTCCAGTGACGCGAACGCCGCCGCCACGCCGGTGGCGAAGAGCGCGATGGTAAGCAGGGTCGACTCGTTGAGGATGTTGCGCATACGCGTCACAAAGGCGAGTCCCCCGAGCGAACCAATGCCGCTGAGCCCCAGAGCGAAGGCGTACCACCCGAGTCCCGCCGAGTCGCGGCGCAGACCAAAGGCCAGCAAAAAGACCACGAAGCCCGCGGCGAACCTCATGAGCGCGGCCGCCCCGAGGCCCCAGGCGACCTGCGCATCACCCAGGGGATTTAACGCGTTGCGGTCGCGCTCGGCCTGGGTGAGGCCCACCACCTCGTCACGCACGACCTTGGACGGCTTTTGCAGTCGAGCACTCGCGACGGTGGCTCCGACGTAGACCACCGAGGCCACGACCAACACACTGGTCGCCCCGATCCCCTTGAGGATTCCTGCGCCGATCGATCCCGCCAGAAGCCCCGCGATCGTGCCCAGCAACGTGAGTTGGGCGTTGAAGCCGGCGAATCCCTTTTCGCCATTGACACTGGCGCTCGGCCAACCCGCGTCGCCCACGTGGGCCCCGTGTTCGCGGAACTGGTCGCTGCGGGCCATCTCGGGCACCAAGGCACCGCGGGTC
>DATJUR010000155.1:0-5988 GCA_035502215.1 Acidimicrobiales bacterium
TTCGCCGCGAACCTACCGACGCGCAGATTGAGTCGCTGGCTAGAACCGTACCCTGCTTCGGCGAGGCCCCGGGTTACCAGCGCGACGACCCAACGACTATCTCGTTTAACTTCGATGGCCGCAGCTACGTCAACCTGCGCCTGGTCATCAACGAGGTGAATAACTGGCGTGACGAGGACTAACGAGTCGCCTCAGACCTCTGAGTCGACGTCATCGCTTCGCCTGAGCAGGTGTTCGGCTTTCTGCAGGCTCCGGCGCACCTTCGAGAGCAGGCGTTCAAGTTCCTTGGCGTGATCGGCGTTGTCGCCTCGCATCTGTGCTCGTACCAACTCGAAGATTGCGTCGGTGACCCGCGCTTCAATAGCCTCGATCTCGTTTGCGAGCTCGTCCAGGGACTCCACTTAGGCCAGTGTCTCCACGTTCAACTCGCCCGCCGCGTACTGGGCCCGGAGAACTTTCTTGTCGAATTTGCCCACGCTGGTCTTGGGCACGCTCTCGATGAAGGTCCAGCGCTCGGGCAGCCACCACTTGGCCACTCGATCGGCCAAAAAGTCACGCAGTTCGCTCGCCGTGGCCGCAGCGTCCGGGCGCAGCACGACGCAGCACAAGGGGCGCTCCTGCCACTTGTCGTCCGGCACGGCGATCACGGCCGCCTCAAACACCGCTGGATGGGCCATGACGTTCACTTCGAGGTCGACCGAACTGATCCACTCACCACCCGACTTGATGACGTCTTTGGATCGGTCACTGACGACCATGAATCCCTCGGCGTCGAGCGTACCGATGTCTCCAGTGCGTAGCCACCCGTCTCGAAAGCGATCAGGGTCGTCGACGCCAAAGTACGAACCGGTGATCCAGGGCCCTCGAATCTCGAACTCCCCCACCGATTTGCCGTCGCGCGCGAGCACGGTGCCATCCTCGGCGGTGATGCGGACTTCCACGCCGGCCACGATGCGCCCGGACTTCACGCGGTAGTCCACCTCAAGGTCCTTGGGTGTACCCGCGGGCGGGATGGACACCGCGGCCAGGGGACTCGTCTCGGTCATCCCCCAGCCCTGGATGAGATCGACGCCGTAGCGCTCGGCGAACTGTTCGATCATGTAGCGCGGGACGGCCGAGCCGCCGCCCACGATGCCGCGCAGGCTCGACAGATCCACGTTCTCGGCGGTCTCGGCGACCCGCAGGACGTCGTTCCAGATCGTCGGCACGCCCAGCGAGACCGTGGGTCGCAGCTCGCGAATCATGGTGATGATCGGCCCGCCCTGGAGAAACATCTGAGGCATGATGAGTTCGACTCCGGCGAAGAAGGCGGCGTAGACGCACCCCCAGGCGTTGACGTGGAACATCGGCACGATCAACAGGCACCGGTCGGACTCGTTCAGCCCCAAGGAGTTGGCCGAGGTGGTCGCGAGTGAGTGCAGCCAGGTGGATCGGTGCGAGTAGACGACCCCCTTGGGGTTGCCCGTGGTGCCCGAGGTGTAACACATGATGGCCGCGTCGCGCTCGTCAAGTTCCGGCCACTCATAGCCCGGACGTTCGGCGCTGACGAGCGACTCGTAGTCCAGCGTGTCCCCGAGCAACCCAGTGTCGTCAGGGCCATGGACGATGATGGTCGTTGACGCGGATATCTCATCTTTGACCCTCGCGAGCAGCGCAACCAGCGAGGCGTCGACAATGATCACTCTGTCTTCGGCGTGATTAATGATGTACGCGAGTTGCTCAGGGAACAGTCGGATATTGAGCGTGTGTAAGACCGCGCCCATGCTCGGCACGGCCAAGTACACCTCCATGTGGGCCTGGTTGTTCCACATGAACGTGGCGACTCGATCGCCGCGCGCGATCCCCAGTTTTTCGAGCGCGGTTGCCAACTGCTCGGCCCGCCGTGCGATCTGGGCAAACGTCGCTTCCTCGACGCCGTCGGGGGTCACGGTGAAGACCTTCTTCTCGGCGTAGATCGCCTCGCCGTGTCGCACAATGCCGCTAATCAGCAGCGGCGCGTCCTGCATGGTGCTCTTCATCGGCCCCCCTCGGTTCCTGCCACGATGCTACAAAACTGAGCCCCGTTCGATGGGCGGGGGCGCTACCAGGACACGCTGTACGGCGAGACCGGAGAGGGCAGGCGGCCCGAGTGACCCGTGAGCAACCGGTCAACCGCGCTCGCCGCGCTGCGGCCCTCGGCGATAGCCCACACGATCAAACTCTGACCGCGAACGGCGTCGCCACAGGCAAACACCGGGGCGTCGCCGCCCAGCGAGTTGACCCGCCAGTTGTCGTCCACCGACAGCGTTGCCCGCGGCGTCGTGTGGGCGGCGTCCGCAAGACCCAACTGGTCGAGCTCCGGTCCCACAAATCCCGCCGCGATGAGGACCATGTCCGCGGGTAGGGTCACACGCTCGTCGGTGGCTCGGTCAATGACGACCATGGACTTGACGTGGGCGTCACCTCGAAACTCCACGGTCTCCGTGGAGAATCGCCGTTCGCCGCCTTCGGCATGCGCCGAGGTGACTTTGAAGAGCCGTGCCATTGTCGGCCACGGTTCGTCGTGTGGCCGCACGTCTGGTGGTCGGTCCAGAATCTCGATCTGAACGACGGAGGCCGCCTCGTGGCGATGGACGGTGCCCAAACAGTCCGCGCCGGTATCGCCGCCACCGAGGATGACCACGTGTCGACCCTTCGCACTCAGGTCCGACTCGCGCCCTTCGTTGACCGCCCGATTCGCCGCTTCGAGAAAGACCATCGCGGGCATCACCCCGTCCAGATCGGACCCGGGCACGTCAAGTAGCCGGGGTCTCGTCGAACCCAGGGCCAGCACGACGGCGTCGTAGTCACGCTGCAACTCCACGAGGGTGATCCCCCCCTCGCCAACGGCGACTCCCGGACAGAACACGATGCCCGCTTCCTCCATGACGCGCAGACGACGATCGAGGACTGACTTTTCCATCTTGAACTCAGGTATGCCGTAGCGCAGGAGACCGCCGATCGCATCACTGCGTTCGAAGACGCTCACCGAGTGCCCCGTGGCGCGCAGTTGCGCCGCGGCGGCCAGGCCCGCAGGTCCCGAACCGACTACCGCCACGCGAAAACCGGTCTCGCTCGGGGTGGGTGCCGACAGCGCCAGTCCAAGGTGGAAGGCGTGTTCGGCCACCTCGTACTCGATCCTCTCAATGGTCACCGGATCACTGGAGATGCCCAGGACACAGGCTGACTCGCACGGCGCTGGACAGAGTCGCCCCGTGAACTCCGGAAAGTTATTGGTACGAAAGAGATGCTGCGCCGCATCCGCCCAGCGGGCGTGGTACACGGCGTCATTGAAATCCGGAATCATGTTGCCCAGTGGGCAGCCCTGCATGCAAAAGGGAATGCCACAGTCCATGCACCGCGCGGCTTGAACCTCCACGTCCTGGTCACTCTGGGCTTCGTACACCTCGTGCCAGTCGCGAAGGCGCACCGGCACGGGTCGATAGGCCGGACCTTGCCGTTCGAACTCGAGGAAGCCGGTGACTTTACCCATTTTTGATCTCGTCGCGAATTCGCTGGTACTCCGAGGTCTCGATGCGCACGAAGTTCATCTTCTCGATTCGCCAGTTCTCCACGATGCGCGCCGCCTTCTTCGAGCCGGTCTCGCGGGCAAACCGTTCCAGCAAGGCGAGTAGTCGCTCGTCGTCGTCGCCCTCGAGTGGATCGATCTCGTACACCCCCGCGCTCAAGTGATCATGCACCGACAGTTCCGGGTCATAGAGATAGAGGGTGCCCCCCGACATGCCGGCCGCCAGGTTGCGCCCGACGCTACCCAGGATCACGATGACCCCACCGGTCATGTACTCCCCGGCGTGGTCACCCGTACCTTCGACCACGATCGTCGCGCCCGAGTTGCGCACGCCGCAGCGCTCGCCCACCACGCCACTGACGAATATCTCGCCGCTCGTCGCCCCGTATCCAATGACGTTGCCCGCGATCACGTTGAGGTCGCTCGCAAAAGTCGCGGTCTCGTCAGGTCGCACGACAATGCGCCCGCCCGAGAGGCCCTTGCCGACGTAGTCGTTGGCGTCCCCGCTCAGTCGAAGCGTGACCCCCGCGGGAACGAAAGCCCCCAGGCTCTGACCGGCCGAACCGGTGAGCGTAATGGTGATGCGATCGTCGTCCAGGACCCGCGCGCCCAGCGCACGCGTGATCGCGCTGCCGGTCAGGGTCCCCACCGCGCGATTCGTATTGCGCACCGCGCCCGAGTAGGCGAAGGTTCGCTCGCCCAGTGCCGCGTCCACGGCACCCGAGAGGAATTTCCAGTCCAGCGCGTCGTCCAGGCCGTGATCCTGCTTCATGCTCTGACGACGTTGATCGCGATCGACGCAACTCAGCAGCGCCGAGAGGTCCAAGTCATTGTCCGGCTGGTCCAGGGTGCTCACGCGCAACCGATTGCCGTCGCCAATAATCTCGTCGAGGGTGCGCGCTCCTAAGAGCGCGAGGTACTCGCGCACCTCCTCGGCGATGAACTCAAAGAAGTTCTCGACGAACTCGGGCTGACCCGTGAATCGAGCACGAAGGGCCGGGTTTTGGGTGGCGATGCCCACGGGACAGGTATCGAGATGACACACGCGCATCATGACGCAGCCCGAGACGACGAGCGGCGCGGTGGCAAATCCGAACTCCTCGGCGCCGAGCAGCGCGGCCACAATGACGTCACGACCGGTCTTGAGTTGTCCGTCGGTTTGTAGCACGACCCGGCTGCGCAACCCGTTGGCCGCCAGGGTCTGGTGAGCCTCGGCTAGTCCTAACTCCCAAGGCGTACCCGCGTGCTTGAGCGAAGTCAACGGTGCAGCTCCCGTTCCGCCGTCGTGACCCGAGATCAAGATGACGTCGGCGTGGGCCTTGGCGACACCGGCGGCGATGGTGCCCACGCCCTGCTCGCTGACCAGTTTCACGTTGATACGCGCTTCGTCATTGGCGTTCTTGAGGTCGTAGATCAACTGCTTCAGGTCTTCGATCGAGTAGATGTCGTGATGCGGCGGGGGCGAGATGAGACCCACGCCGGGCGTGGAGTGACGCGTCGCGGCGATCCAGGGGTAGACCTTGGCCCCGGGCAGTTGCCCGCCCTCGCCGGGTTTGGCGCCCTGGGCCATCTTGATCTGCAGATCGTCGGCGTTCACCAGGTAGCGGCTGGTAACGCCAAATCGGCCGGAGGCGACTTGCTTGATGGCTGAGCGCCGGTTGTACCTCGGATCCGAGGTGTCGTAGCGATCGTCGTCTTCTCCCCCCTCCCCGGTGTTCGACTTGGCGCCGAGTCGATTCATAGCGATGGCGAGGGTGGTGTGGGCCTCTTCGGAGATCGACCCGTAGGACATGGCGCCACTCGAGAACCGCTTGACGATCGAAGCGGCGCTCTCCACTTCCTCTAGCGGCACCGGCACGGGCGAGGGAACGAGTTGCAGCATCGAGCGCAAGGTCAACTTGCCCGCGCTTTGGTCGTCGACGAGCGCGGTGTACTGCTTAAAGAGATCGAAGCGCTTCTCTCGCGTGGCGTGCTGGAGCTTCTGGACGGTGCGGGGATTGAACAGGTGCAACTCTCCGTCGCGTCGCCACTGATACTCCCCGCGGTTCGTGATCTCGACTCGTTGCGCGCCGTCGCCAAAGGCGGACGCGTGCATGCGCAGCACGTCGCGCGCGATGTGCTCGAGCGTGACGCCGCCGACGCGGGAGCGAAAGTCGGGAAAGTAGCGCGCCAGGACGTCATCGGAAAGGCCCACCGGCTCGAAGAGCTGGGAGCCCACGTAACTCGCGACGGTGCTCACACCCATCTTCGACATCACCTTGACCACGCCCTTGTTCAGGGCCTTGCCGTACTGGTATCGCGCCTCAAATGCGCTGAGCTCGGTGAGCTCGCCCGAGGCGACCTGGGCGTCGATGGACTCGTAGGCCAGGTACGGGCACACGGCCGACGCGCCGAAACCCAACAGCAGGGCCACGTGATGGACTTCGCGCACGTCGCCCGCT
>DATJUR010000156.1:0-2714 GCA_035502215.1 Acidimicrobiales bacterium
ACGTGTTACTACTACCGACGCAG
This sequence comes from Acidimicrobiales bacterium, assembly GCA_035502215.1. Classification (GTDB taxonomy): domain Bacteria; phylum Actinomycetota; class Acidimicrobiia; order Acidimicrobiales; family RAAP-2; genus RAAP-2. The sequence continues at coordinate 24 of DATJUR010000156.1, forward strand.
CTACTACCGAGCCTTTTGGTGGTCTCCTCCGGCGTGCGCGGTCGCTGACGCGCACGCCTCGTACTCGGGCGAGACGCGCTTTCCCCTCATCATGCAAAACGCGCACCGGTACTTCTTCTACTTCGGTCTTATCTTCAACGGGTTGCTCACCTACGACGCAGTGCTGGCCTTCCACCAACCGGGCATTGGCTGGGGGGTCAGCGTAGGCACGATCGTGCTGGTCGTAAACGCGACCTTGCTGTGGCTCTACTCACTCTCCTGTCACGCCTGTCGCCACCTGTGCGGCGGCCAAGTAAAGAGCTTCAAGAAGCACCCGCTGCGCTACCGGCTCTGGAAGATGGTCACTCCCCTTAACGCCAAGCACATGAACTTCGCTTGGGCGTCACTGGTCTTCGTGGCGGCCACCGACATCTATGTCCGCCTAGTCGCTTCGGGCGCGATCACCGACTACCGGCTCTTCTAAGGACGTACCGTGAGCGACTACGAACACCACGAGTACGACGTCTTGATCATCGGCGCGGGCGGAGCGGGCCTGCGTGCAGCCATCGAGGCCCAACAGCGGGGGCTGTCGGTGGGCATCGTCACCAAGTCCCTCTTGGGCAAGGCCCACACCGTCATGGCCGAGGGCGGCATGGCCGCGGCCATGGGCAACGTCTACCCCGAAGACAACTGGATGGTGCACTTTCGCGACACGATGCGCGGAGGCAAGTACCTCAACAACTACCGCATGGCCGAACTTCACGCCAAGGAGGCTCCCGAGCGCGTCTGGGAACTCGAGCAGTGGGGGGCACTCTTTGATCGCACCACCGACGGCAAGATCCTTCAGCGCGACTTCGGTGGTCACCGCTACGCCCGTCTGGCCCACGTGGGCGACCGCACCGGCCTCGAACTGATCCGCACGCTCCAGCAAAAGGTTGTCTCGATGGGCACCGACGTCTACATGGAGTGCAAGGTGCTGCAATTGGTCCACGACGACCAGGGTCGAATCGCGGGTTGCGTGGGGTACTGGCGAGCGAGCGGCGAGTTCGTGATTTTTCAGGCGAAGACCGTCATCCTGGCGACGGGTGGTGCCGGCAAGTCCTGGAAGTTCACCTCGAACTCCTGGGAGTCCACCGGTGACGGGCACGCGATGGCCCTGTGGGCCGGAGCCAACCTCATCGACATGGAGTGCATCCAGTTTCACCCCACCGGTATGGTCTGGCCGCTCAGCGTGCGCGGCCTCTTGGTCACCGAAAGCGTGCGCGGTGATGGAGGTGTGCTGCGCAACGCCAACGGCGAGCGCTTCATGTTCAACTACGTGCCCGAGATGTTCCGAGCCGAGACGGCCGAGACGGAAGAAGAAGGGGATCGCTGGTATGACGACCACAGCGCGGGACGTCGCCCGCCCGAGCTGCTGCCCCGTGACGAGGTCGCACGCGCCATCAACTCCGAGGTGAAGGCCGGACGCGGCAGTCCCCACGGTGGCGTCTTTCTCGACATCGCCTCGCGGCGCACGCCGGAGTTCATTCGACGCCGTCTGCCCTCGATGTACCACCAGTTCATGGAACTCGCCGGCGTGGACATCACGCGCGAGGCAATGGAGATCGGACCAACCTGTCACTACATCATGGGAGGAGTCCAAGTCAACGCCGACTCCCAGGAGACCGCGGTGCCCGGGCTCTTCGCCGCGGGCGAAGTGGCGGGAGGCATGCACGGCGCCAACCGCCTGGGCGGCAACTCGCTCTCCGACCTGGTCGTCTTTGGACGACGGGCGGGTATCGGGGCGGCCGAGTACATCGAATCGGGGAACGCCGCCACCTCGTTCAACCACGACGAAGTCGACGCCGCGATCGAGAAGGCTCTCGCGCCGTTCAGTCGCGACGACGGGGAGAGCCCGTACACCATCCATCACGACCTCCAGGAGATGATGCAGGCGAACGTTGGCATCATTCGCACCGCGAGTGAGCTCGACGAGGCCACCAAGGAACTCGACGTATTGAGCGAGCGTGTGCGCCACGTATCGGTCAGGGGAACCCGCGCCTACAACCCGGGCTGGAATCTGGCCACCGATCTGCCGGCCATGATCACGGTGTCCAAGGCGGCCACCCTCGGTGCCACGCTGCGCAAAGAGTCGCGCGGGGGCCATACCCGCTCGGACTTTCCCAACGCCGATCCCGAGTACGGCAAGATCAACTTCGCCCAGTCGACCAGCAACGGGCACTGGGACGGGGATATCAACGTCGTCGAGTCGCCGATCTTGATCCTGCCCGATGAGCTCAAGGCTCTCCTCGAGGAGGCGAAATAGTGGCTGAGATCACGATGCGGGTGTGGCGCGGTGACGCCAGCGGCGGCAACTTCGCGAGCTTCACCCTCGAACAGAACGAGGGCGAAGTAGTCCTCGACGTCATCCACCGGATTCAGGCAACCGAGGCTCCCGACCTCGCGTGCCGCTGGAACTGCAAGGCCGGAAAGTGCGGCTCGTGCTCGGCGGAGATCAATGGCAAGCCCCGGCTGATGTGCATGACGCGCATGTCGACACTGCCGGACGGCGAGCCCGTGACGATCTCGCCGATGCGCGCCTTCCCGATCATCCGCGACCTCGTCACCGACGTCTCGTACAACTTCGCCGTGGCACGGCGGATCCCGGCGTTCACGCCGCGCGCGAAGGACCCCGACGGCACCTACCGGATGGCACAGATCGACATCGAGCGC
>DATJUR010000157.1:0-6439 GCA_035502215.1 Acidimicrobiales bacterium
TCGAATACCGCACCGACCCCGGCGCGATCGCCGCCCTCTTGCCCGAGGGTGTCAGCCTCGCCCACGACGACGAAGACCCCGGGGCGGTTGCTTTCATCTGGGCCGACTGGCAGAGTTGCGGGGACGATCGAGCCGAGCTCCTCGACCCCGTGCGCGCCCAGTACAAGGAGGCCTACGTGGTGGTGCGCTGTCGCTACGGCGATCGTCTCTTTAGCCGCTGCGTCTTCATCTGGGTGGACAAGGACTTCGCACTGGTGCGCGGGTATCTCCAGGGGTACCCCAAGAAGCTCGGTTCCATCCACCAGACCCGACTGGTGACACGCGGACAGGCCGGTCCGCGCCTCGAAGCGGGCGCCACTTTTGGCATGACGCTCGCCGCAAACGACCGCCGCCTCGCTCAAGCGACGGTGACGCTGGCCGGTGAGAGCGATCACAACGGATTCGTCAACGCCCACGCGATGCTGCACCATCGATGGTTTCCTCGCATCGAACTCGACGGGCGTGACTCGCTCGATGAGGTGGTCACCATGTCGTCAGTCAACGTCGACCTCGGGCCGGCCTACTACGGAACAGCCACCCTCGAGCTCTTTGACTCACCCAGCGAAGAACTGCTCTCGATCGCTCCTCGTGAGATTCTCGGGGGATACTTTCGCTCCATTGGCTCCACCTTCAACGGTGGCGTGACCCTCGAGGGCTGAGCATGTCGCGACGCATTGCGAGTTCCCAGGACAGCGTGGTCCTGCAGGCGGAGCGCGACATCCGCGCGCGCCTCAGCGATCACGAACTCGATTTCTTAGCGATGAGTGCGGTCGCCAACATCTATCGCACGGGCTCGGCCGTGCGCAATCACATGGAACGCGAGGTGCTGGGCGACTACGACCTCAGTTGGGTCGCCTTTACCGTGCTGTGGGTGCTGTGGATATGGGGCGAACAAGAGACCGGACACGTGGCCGCAGAAGCGGGCATCACCAAGGGAACCCTGACCGGGGTCATGAAGACCCTCCAGACTCGCAAGCTCATCCGGCGTATCCCCCACCGCGACGACCGACGTCGGGTCTCCATCGGGTTGTCCAAAGCCGGTGAACGCCTCATCGAGCGGGTCTTTCCCGAGTTCAACGGTCATGAGACCTTGGCGGTCAGTGCGCTCAGTCCGGCGGACCAACAAGAACTGGCGCGGCTGTTGCGACTCGTGTTGCGCACCATCACCGACGAAACCGATCAGCCTCCCGCCTAGAGATTCGTCAGCGCTCGGCGTCTGCGGTGGCGATGAGGTGGCGTGCCGCACGGGCCTCGTCGACTCGCGAGACCGGGGTGTTTTGGGGGGCACGGTGCAGCAAGTCCGGGTCGCTCTGGGCCCGTTCGGCGATTCGCTCGATGGCCTGGGCCAGAGCCTCGAGGGTTTGAACGCTCTCCGTTTCGGTCGGCTCAAACATCAGCGCCTCGTCCACGATCAACGGGAAATAGACCGTCGGCGCGTGGAATCCCTCGTCGAGGAGTGCCTTGGCGACGTCGAGTCCGCGAACGCCGAACTTCGCCTTGAGTCCGGTTGCTTGCAGGGTGCACTCGTGCATACACACGCGGTCGTACGCGGCGGGCAAGATCGCGCGCAAGCGCTGACGCAACCAGTTGGCATTCAAAACGGCGTGCTGGGCGACGCGCGTCAAGCCGTCGCCCCCGTGCACGTCGATGTACGCCAGAGCTCGTGCGAGCACGACGGCGTTGCCGTGCCATCCGTGGACCCGACCAATTGAGCGAGGAGGTGCGACCCACGCGAACGAACCGTCGGGTTGCTTGGTGGCCTGGGGCCCCGGCAGGAACTCCGCCAAGCGTGAGGCCACCGCCACGGGCCCTGCACCCGGTCCGCCACCGCCGTGGGGAGTAGCAAAGGTCTTGTGCAGGTTCATATGGACGATGTCAAAGCCCATGTCCCCGGGTCGCACGGCCCCCAAGATGGCGTTCAAATTCGCTCCGTCGTAGTACAGCAGTCCACCGACGTCGTGCACGGCCCGTGCAATCTCGATGATCTCTTCTTCGAAGAGACCCACCGTGTTGGGGTTCGTGAGCATGATGCCGGCCACGTCGGGACCGAGGGAAGCCTTGAGCGCCCCGAGGTCCACGAGCCCACGCTCGTTGGTGGGAACGGTGCTCACGTCGTATCCGCCCAGCGTGACCGACGCGGGATTGGTCCCGTGGGCGGAGTCGGGGATGATGACTCGGCGCCGATCATCGCCGTTGGCCTCGTGGAACGCCCGCATCAACAGCAGGCCAGTCAGCTCGCCCGCGGCCCCGGCGGCTGGTTGCAGAGTCGCCGCACTCATGCCGGTAATCGCGCAGAGCTTTTCTTCCAACGTCGCCATGATCTCGAGCCAACCTTGGCTGAGCGACGCGGGCGCCCCGGGGTGCACCGCGCTGACCCCCGGATCGTTGGCAATCGAGTCACAGAACTTCGGGTTGTACTTCATGGTGCACGATCCCAGCGGATACATACCCAAGTCGACCGAGAACTGGCGGTGCGAGAGGCGGGTGAAGTGGCCCACGAGGTCGCGCTCGGAGACCTCGGCGACCGCGACGACCTCCTCGTTCAGGTGTTCGCGGGGCACCATCTCGTCCAAGGACCGCTCCGGCACGCCCGTGGTGCGCAGTTGGTAGGACGACCTGCCGGGCACCGACATCTCGAACAGGGTGGGCTCGGTCTCGTGACCCATCAGCGGCGCGGAGGCGGCGCGCCCTCCCGGGGCGACCGGCTTCACGCCAGAACCCCCTTGAGAGCACTCGCGTAGCGGTCGAGCTCCGCCTTGGTTCGCCGTTCGGTGACCGTCACGAGGAGCACGTCGACGTTGTCGTCGTCAATCGAGGGATCGCGCCCGTGACAGAGTTCAGCGACCGCGAGCCCGGCCAGGACGCCGTGTTCGGCCATGCGCTCGATCACCTCGGTGGCCGGCCGCGCGAGGTGCAGCGCGAACTCCCGAAAGAACGGTTGAGTACTCACCGCGCGAACGCCGTCGAGTGCGACGAGCTGATCGAAGAGATAGTGCGCACCCTGCGCGCAGCGCGTGGCAACCTCGCGCAGACCAAACGTGCCCAGCCAACCCAGTTGGATGGCTGAGGTCACGGCCATGAGCGTTTGATTGGTGCAGACATTGGAGGTCGCCTTTTCACGGCGGATGTCCTGCTCGCGGGCGCGCAACGTCGTAACAAACGCGCGACGATCGCTGGAGTCCACGGTCTCGCCGACAATACGTCCCGGCAGACGACGGACTTGGGCGTCGGTGCATGCAAAAAGACCGAGGTAGGGACCGCCGAATGACAAGGCGGTGCCAAAGGCCTGGCCCTCGCCCACGAAGACGTCGGCTCCCCACTGGCCCGCGGTCTTGAGGACCCCGGCGGCCACGGGGTCGGCGCCCACGACGAAGAGAGCACCCTCACTGGTCGCCAGCTCCTTGGCGGCCGAGAGGTCTTCGAGGACCCCCAGGTAGTTGGGGTAGGCCGCGACGATCGCGGCGGCCCCCGTCGCGTCCACGCTCGACCAGTCGGTGACGCCGTTGCGCAATGGGACCTCAATAATCTCGTGTCCCGTGCCGTGGGCGAACGTGCGCGCCACCTGTCGCCAGTGCGGATGGACGCCCGAGGAGATCACCATGCGCTGGCGATCCGTGGCGCCGTGGGCCATGTTGAGCGCCTCGACCAGGGAGGTCGCCGCATCGTAGAGTGACGCGTTGGAGATGGGCAGCCCGCTGAGGCGCGCAATCAGCGTCTGATACTCGAAGATCGCTTGGAGCACCCCTTGGGCGACTTCGGGTTGGTAGGGCGTGTAGGCGGTCACGAACTCCGAACGACTGGCGAGTGCCTTGACGACCGCGGGCACCTCATGGTCGTACGCTCCCCCACCCGCGTAACAGGTCAGGTTCGTGGTACGTGCGGGGTTGGCCGCCGTGTACGTCGCAAAGATCGCCGCCACGTCGGGCTCGCTGAGTCCGGCATCGATATCGAGGCCGCCCGAGAGGCGAACCGCGGCGGGAATATGCGCAAAAAGATCGTCGAGAGAGTCCATGCCAAGGAACGTCAGCATCGATGCCACGTCGTCGTTGGTGTGCGGGAGATAGTCGGCCACTACGACGCCTTGTGCACGAAAGGTAGGGCCACCACTTCGGCGTCGATCTCTCGTCCGCGTAGTCGCACCGTGACGGGTTGACCGGGCGAGAGTCCCGGTTCCAGGAGGCCCATGGCGATGCCGTGACCGAGCACCGGTGAAAAATTCCCAGAAGTCAGGGTTCCGACCACATCGCCTTCGACCGACACTTCCCCGCCATCGCGCAAAGGCTGGCGATCGGATGTCGCCACCCCCGTGAGCAGGCGCGCGACTCCGCGTTCGCGCTCGCGCTCTACCGCCGCGCGGCCACGGAAGGTGTCTTTCTTCCAGCCCAGGACCCATCCGAGCCCTGCCTCAAGGGTGGTAGAGGTCTGCGTCAGCTCGTGCCCGTAGAGGGGAAGGGCCGCTTCCAAGCGAAGGGTGTCGCGCGCTCCCAGGCCGGCCGGGGTGACCTCGGCCGCAATCAACGCGCGAAAGATCCCTTCGGCGACCTCGTTGGGCGCGGCAATCTCGAGTCCGGCCTCGCCCGTGTAGCCCGTACCGGCCACGCGGACTTCGACCCCGTTATACGCAAATCGCTCGACGCGAAATCGTCCAACCTCGCCAAAGCGCGCGTCGATCGTTGCCGCCTTGGCCCTCGCGTTCGGACCTTGAATAGCGAGCACGCAGCGCTCCAGGGTGACGTCGCGCCCCCCGGGCAGCGCCGAGGTGACTCCTTCGGTGTTCGACGCGTTGGGCATGACGTCAAACTCGTTGGGGCCCACCCACCACACGATGATGTCGTCGACAACGAACCCGTCGTCGTTCAACAGGTGCGTGTACTGCGCCCGACCGGGGTCGACCTTGTTGAGGTCGTTGGTGAGGATTGACTGCAGGGCCTCGAACATGTCGGGTCCGTCGCAGCGCACGGTTCCCAGGTGACTCACGTCAAAGACAACCGCGTCGTGACGACACGCCAAGTGCTCGGCAACGGTTCCCGTGGCGTACTGCAGGGGCATCTCCCATCCCCCGAACGGCACAATCTTGGCGCCCAGCTCCACGTGCAGGTCGTACAGATAGGGACGGCGATCCAACGGTGCTCCTTAGGCGGCTCGACCATCCACGATACGCAGATCGTGCGAGCGAAGCAGTTGGTGATAGTCGCGCTGGTACACCACGAGCAACTCGATCTCGGGATACAAGTCACGGAAGCGACGAATCTTACGATTCTTCTTGGTCACCAGACGCTGCTCGAGCACCGTGAGTTCGATGAACAGCCGTTGGGCCGGCAAAAAGAAGTCGGGTCGAAAACCACGTATCGGAGTACCACGCTCGTCCCACTCGAGTGGAAACTCGACGGGCTCGTAGGTCCACTCCAATCCGTAGAGCGTCAGCAGTTGAGAAAAGAGTTGCTCGCTCGGATGAGCAAAGGGCTGGGGAACGCTGGTGACCAGGCTGGGGTGGCGACGACGCACGTCGTCGCTCTCCATCGGAGATGTCACGCCGTAGCGGCCCCCTTCTCCGACTTTGTGAGCTCTGTTTGGCTGATCATGGTGCGCAGTTCGGCGACCACGTTGGCGAGAGGAACGATATTAAAGACACCCTGGCCGCCGCGCAGTAAGTCCACGAGGTCACCGTCGCTCGCGGCCAGGACGGAACCTGAGTCCGAGAGCACCAGGCTGCTGGCCGCGAGGTCCTCGCCGAGCGAGTCGCGCAGGCACTCCACCGCCCGGCGAGCGCGAGCCAGGGAGACACCCGAGTCCAGCAGGGACTTGATGACCTTGACCTGGAGGACGTCGCCGTAGGAGTACGAACGCTTGGAGCCGCTGCCCGACGCCGGAGTGATCGAGGGCGTAATTAACTCCGTGCGCGCCCAGTAGTCCAACTGACGGTACGTCACCCCAGTCAGGCGACAGACCGTCGGTCCGCTATATCCGAATGTTGTAGAAGTCACTGTCATATCCACACCCTCCCGACCGAGGTCCATTCAGACTACCGCGAAGGACTACATCAGTGTAGTTATGGGGCCGCTAAAGGGCAAATAAGTCTGGTCGACCCAGGGCGGGTGACGAGGCTTCGGCGTGCAGACGCGTGGGAATACGCCCCGCGCGCCGCGCGCAGTACCCCGCTCGCACGGCGTCGCGCAGCGCCTCGGCCATCAAGACGGGCTCGATGGCGCGATTCATGGCCGAGGCCGCCAAGACCCCGTCGCAGCCCAGCTCCATCGCCAACGCGGCGTCCGAGGCGGTCCCGACCCCGGCGTCCAGCAAGATCGGTGCCTCCACTCGCTCGGCGAGGACCTCGCGGCCAGCAGCCTGGTGCTCTCGGACTCAGGTTCCGTCCTGGCCGCGAGCGACGGTGACCTCGTGG
>DATJUR010000158.1:0-5657 GCA_035502215.1 Acidimicrobiales bacterium
GAGAAGAAGCAGACCCTGGACATGTCGGCGCGGGCCGTGGGCGATATCGCGTCGGTGTACCTGATCGGCGAGGTGTTTGGCGCGACCCTCTTCGGGCGATTGTCCGACAAACTCGGACGCAAGCGCCTCTTTCTCGTCACCCTGGGGGTCTACCTGATCGGCTCGGGTTTGACCGCGGCGACCTTCGGGCACGGCGCGGGGTGGGTGACGTTCTTGTATGCGACGCGCTTCATCGCGGGAATGGGTATTGGTGGCGAGTACGCCGCCATTAACTCAGCGATTGACGAGATGATCCCCGCCCACTACCGCGGCCGCGTCGACATCGGCATCAACGGTACGTACTGGGGTGGCGCGCTCGTGGGAACGCTCGCCGAGTACTACATCTTGAATCACTTCGGCGACACCGTGAACTGGCGAATCGGCTTTCTGATCGGTCCGGTGTTGGCGCTGTTCGTGCTCTACGTTCGACGCAATCTGCCCGAGAGTCCGCGCTGGCTCATCATGCACGGCCGCGAGGACGAGGCCGAAGCAGCAATGAAACGCATCGAAGAGATGTCCCACCAACGAAACGCGCGGGAACCTGATGCCTCCGAGGCAATTGACATCGTTCCGCGAAACGACATCGGATTCTTCGCGCTGGCCTGGGTTCTGTTTCGCAAGATGCCAAAGCGCAGTGTCCTCGGGGCGTGTCTGATGATCTCGCAGTCGTTTTTGTACAACGCGATCTTCTTCACCTACGCACTCGTCTTAGGCACGGTGTATCACGTGAGCTCGGGGACCATTCCGCTGTACTTCATCGCCTTTTGCGTCGGCAACCTCGCGGGCCCGCTGCTCATCGGCCCGCTCTTTGACACGCTCGGGCGCAAACTGATGATCAGTTTGACCTACCTGGTCTCGGGGGTGCTGCTGGCGCTCACGGCGTGGGCCTTCGACGCCAATCTTCTCAACGGCTTGACCCAGACGATCTGCTGGTCGGTGGTGTTCTTCTTCGCGTCCGCGGGGGCGAGTGCGGGGTACCTCACGGTGAGCGAGGTGTTCCCGCTGGAGGTACGAGCCAAGGCGATCGCCGTGTTCTTCGCCCTGGCGCAGTGCTTCGGGGCGTTGGGGCCGAACATCTACGGCGGACTCGTCAACAGTCATCGCGGTCTCTTCGGCGCGTACCTGGTGGGAGCGGGTGTGATGATCGTCGGGGGACTGGCCGAGGTGTTCCTCGGAGTGCAGGCCGAGCGCCAGGCGCTCGAAGACGTGGCGACGCCCTTGTCGGCCCTCGAGCCCGGTAGTCGTCGCACGTCGGGCGCACCGCGACCGGGCTTTGCGCGCAGCGCCACACTGGATCCGTCGATGACCACGCGGCTACATCGCAAAGGGCACTCCGAACGTTCCTCGGCGACGTCGCCTACGTCGAGGACGTCCGAGCCGGCAGATAGACCGCGTCGGGCGGATTAGCGGCGTTCGACACAACGTCTTGCAACAACGCGTGAATCGCGCGCACGGGCGCCGAGGGAAAACCGAACCGACGGCTCGCCAAGACGACGCGACGTTTGGCAATGTTTTGAATCGGCAGGGCAACGAAGTTGGCGCGCAGGTGCGGCGAGAGCATGGTGGCCGGCAGGATCGAGGGGCCGTGCCCGTCGAAGGTCATCGAGGCGATTGTGCGCAGGCCGTCGAGCTCCACGAGGGGGTGCAGCTCGACGTGGGCGAGGCGCGCGGCCTCGTCGATCTCACGGCGAATCGGGGTGCCGCGCATGGGCAACAAGATGTCGTGCTGGGCGAGTACCGAAAAGGGCAGAGGTCCGTCGTACTGGGTGAGCGGGTGGTCGCGGTGAGCGATCACCACGAGGTCCTCGGTGAACAGGTCCACCGTGGTGAGTTCGTCGGCCAGCACCGGCCACGCCAACACGGCGAGGTCGAGCTGACCGTTTACCAGGCGCGGTTCCAGGGCTGAGTTCGTCCCCTCGCTGATGCCCAGATTGATGTGGCGGTACTTCGCCCGAACTCCCTCGAGCAACAAGGGCACGACCCAGCGCCCCGCGGTACCGATCATGCCGAGGGTGACCTGACCGCGAATCTCGGCGTTGAGCTCCGACACGTCAGAAGCGATGGCGCGCAGTTCATTCACGATGCGCCGAGCGCGCTCGAGCACGATGAGCCCGGACTCGGTGAGCGCCCCCGTCGCGCGGTCGACCAGCGGGGTGCCCAGATCTGCTTCCAGGCGGGCGATGCGATTGGAGATGTTGGACTGCACCGTGCCCAAGGACTCCGCGGCGCTCGAGAAACTACCGTGCTCGGCGATGCCAATAAGGGCCTCTAATTGGCGAATCTCCACGTATCAAGTATACAGATAGTAACTATTCATCGTATTCACTTGAAAGATACCTGAGGAACGTGCATACTGATTAGGCCTGAGTTACCGATTACCCCCCAACCGGTAATCCAAAGGTTTTGCAGAAGGACCAACCACCCCCCCGGTTGGTCCTTTTGCGTTTTCTAGGCCAGTAGCGTTTGGCCAATGCCTCGCGCCCCATCCCTCCGCGATGCGCTGGCCACCCAGGCGGTTCGCGCGTTGAACTTCGTGTCGCGCACCACCTTTGGCGGTTCGGGCACCGTGATTGGCGGGAGACTCGGCTTGGCCCTGGCCCCGCACCTACTCGAGGACCTCGCCGCGTCGCGCACGGTGTCGCTCGTCAGTGGCACGAATGGCAAAACCACCACGACCGCCATGATCGCAGCCGGCTGGGGCGCCAAAGTCGCGACCAACGAGACGGGCTCAAACATGCCCGCGGGTCACGTCGCGGCTCTCGCGGCATCCAAGAGTTCCTCGGTCGTTCTGGAGGTGGACGAGTCGTGGCTGGCGAACGTGCTGGCCGCAACCAACCCGCGCGTGGTCACGCTGTTGAATCTCTCACGCGATCAGTTGGACCGAGCGAACGAAGTGCGACAGGTGGCCGGGCGCTGGCGCAGCGCGTTGGCGGCTCGAGAGGGCGTCACGGTCGTGGCCAACGCCAACGATCCGCTGGTGGTGTACGCGGCCGAGCTGGCGACCGACGTTGCGTGGTGCGACGTGCCCACGCCCTGGAACACCGACGCGGCGTCGTGTCCGCGCTGCACGCTGCCGTTGCACTTTCACAACGGCTCGTGGTGGAGCGAGTGCGGATTCTCAAAGCCGCTGCACTGCGTGACGACACTGGGCGAGAGTTTGGTGGTACGCGACACGCCACTGACGTTGGAACTCAGTCTTCCCGGCGAGTTCAACGAATCCAACGCGGCGATGGCTTTGACCTCGCTGTCGTATCTGGGGGTTGAGCTCACTGAGGCGCTCGCGCGGGTGAACGCGCTCACCAGTGTGGCCGGTCGCTTTAGCTTGCGCCGCTGGCGCGGTCACACCCTGCGGCTGTTGCTGGCTAAGAATCCCGCGGGCTTCGCCGCGATGCTGAGCACGCTGAGGGACGATGGCTCGGACGTGTGGGTGAGCATCAACGCGCGCATCGCCGACGGGCGCGACCCGTCGTGGCTCTACGACGTTCCCTTTGAGGTGCTGCGCGGTCACCGCGTGTACTGCTTCGGTGATCGACGCCTCGACCTCGCCACGCGACTTGACTACGCCGGAGTCGACTACGTGGTGGTGCGCGATGAGTCGACGCTGCCGGCCTCCAAGGACCCGATCAACGTGTTGTCCAACTACACCGCCTTCCAAGACTGGCGCGAGAGGTCGGGGCCGTGCTGAGAGTCGCCCTGGTCTATCCCGAACTGTTGGGCACCTACGGCGACGGCGGCAACGCCTTGGTGCTGGGCGAGCGGGCCAAGCGCCGGGGCATCGAGGTAGACGTAGTGCGAGTGGGCCTCGCCGAGGAGATTCCCGAAGCGACGATCTATCTGCTGGGTGGGGGAGAGGACGGCCCCCAACGACTGGGCGCGGACCTCTTGCGAGGGTCCTCGTTTGGCGCGCGGGTTCGCGACGGCGCCTACGTCTTTGCCGTGTGTGCGGGGCTGCAACTCCTGGGCACGAGTTTTGCCGTCGAGGGTGATGACGAGTACGAGGGACTCGGTCTCGTGAGAGCCGTCACCCGGCGCGGGCTGGTGCGCTCGGTGGGAGAACTCCTGGTCCAACGCGACCGCGACTTGTTGGTGGGCTTTGAGAACCACGGCGGACGAACCGAACTGGACGCGGGCCTTGCGCCCTTTGGTCTGGTCGAGCGAGGACGAGGCAACGACGGGGTCGTCGACGGCTTTCGCACGCCGCGCATCTGGGCGACCTACGCTCACGGCCCGGTTCTGGCGTTGAATCCCTGGCTCGCCGACGAGATTCTCTCGACGATCCTGGGTGAGCCACTCGAGCCTCTGGCCTCGGTGGCCGATGACCTCTACGCCGAGCGTCGCTCGGCTCTGCTTCACTCCTCGGGGTCCTGAGCCAGCCCGTACGTCGGATCGTTGCTCACCTCGCGCCCCAAGGTTTCGACCGCCTCTTCGATGCGCACGCCGAAGTGGCGCATGTTCTCGCCCTCCTCACATCGCAGCGCTGCGCCAAACGCGATGATCACGTGATGGCGCTTTTCGTTCGCCTCGAGGTAGATGGGCGCTTTGGCGTACTTGGCCGCGTGGACGTAGCCCGACTCGTGAATGTAGGTCGGGATCACCGTGGCCTTGGTGCGCTCGGCGAGGTACGCCGCGCCGCCCTTGAACTCCTGGATGTTTCCGTCCGGGGTCCGTCCGCCCTCGGGGTAGATGACCAGGTTCCAGTCGTCCTCGATGAGTTCGAGGGCCAGTTGTGCGCTGCGCCGGTTGACCTTGAGACGATCGACGGGAATGGCGTTGAAGTACAACACGGTCTTGATCGCCTGGCGATAGTCCATGAAAAAGCTATCCATGGCCGCGGCCACGACGGTGCGCCGGCGCTCCTTGGCCGGTAGGGCCGTGAGCAACAAGATGGTGTCGGCGTGGCTCGCGTGATTCGCCACGAATATGAACGGACGCTCACCGGTGACGTTCTCGACTCCGCGGACCTCCAGGGTGGCGAGCCAGCGCGCGTAGGGTCCCATGAAGTAGGTCTGGATAATGTCGCGGGTGAAACGAGCCGCGTACCCGCGACCCCACTTGGTAGGAAAGTCCAGTCCTAACTTGGCCATGACCTAGCGACGCTTAGGCGTGCGCTTCTTGGGGGTGTAGCGCTTCGAGGCGTCCGGTCCCTTCGGAGCCGTCGGATTCTTGGCCGATCTGCGCCCGGATGCCTGGGGGCTGGCGCTCGCACTCGGCGGAGGTTGGATGTTCGGTTCTCGGCCCTCTCGTCGCGCTTGGGCCATCTCGCGCGCCACTTGATTCGAGGCGACCATTCCGGCTACTCCGTACTTCTGGAGGCGGTAGGCGCGAATGATCAGCCAGGCGCCGAGAAAGAAGAACACCGCCCCCGCTCCGATGCCCAGACCGAGACCCAAAAAGATGGCGAAGCACGCGACGCCCGCGCGCTTGCGCCGTAGTGAGAAGTACAGCAGACACAGCGCCACCAGCAAGATGAAGAAGAACTTGATCTCCCACTCGCTTCGACTGGTCTTTACGATGTGCTCGCACAGCGAGTTCACGAGTTTGGGATAGGCGCTCGGACAGGCCTTGCCCTTGACGTGCTTTTGCGTGGTGATGGTGGGCAAGTTGCGCGACCACTCGAC
>DATJUR010000159.1:0-7363 GCA_035502215.1 Acidimicrobiales bacterium
TGTAGCGCACGAAGGTGGCGTCGCCGTCGATCACGAACGTGGGGACGCCGAAGGCCTCGAAGCGCTCGAACTCTCGAAACCACTCGGCGATGACCTTGTGCGGACGCCGCGAGGCGACATCGTCGAAGATCGAGGTGAGATCGAGGTCCAGTCCCTCCAGTGCCGTGGCAATCTCGCTCTCCGAGACCAGACGAATCGCGCGGTCGTGGCGCGCGCGGAACAGCGCCTCGTGCACGTCGAGAAACCTCTCGGGCGCAAGGGTCTGCACCGATGTGCTCACCGCGAGGGAGAGAAGCTCGGGGTCCCGCTCGGGATCGTCCCAGACGTCGGGGGCGCCCTCATCGCGGTACCCCTGGCTCATCGTCCACGGCACGAAGGTCACGTCGAAATCGGCTCCGGCGCGCAGCGCCTCAATGACGTGCAGGTGAATGATCTTGGCGAAGGGACAGCGGTAGTCGTAGGAGAGGAGAAAAGGCTTCACGCAGCCAGCCTATGGATTCAGCGTCTCGGAACGGGCACCCCCGAGGCACGGCATCTATCCGTGAACGCACAGAATCGACAGGCGTTGACCGAGGGCGTAGCGGGAAAGTCCCCGTCCTCGTAGTAGCGCGTGATGCGCGTCCACGCCGTGGCGGCCGACTTGGCGCGCGCCGTCACTACGACGTCGCTGACGTTGCGTTCGATCGACTCGCCGTGCGTCACGTACATCAGGCGAATCTTGTGGGGCTTTTCGCCAAGTTGGGCGCGACACAGCGCCGCGTAGAGTTCGGCGTTGGCGAAGGTCTTGGAGTCGTAGTTGCGATTGGGTAGGGCGCCGGTCTTGTAGTCGACGATGGTGAGCGATCCGTCGGGGTCGCGGTCGAGACGGTCCAAGACGCCGTAGAGCGGCGCACCTTCGACTTCGACGCCGATACGCAGTTCCACGCCCTCGTGTTGGACGTCGCGGGGGTCTTCCATCGCGAAATAAGACGCGATGATCGCCTCGGTCTCGTCGAGCAACCGAGTCAATGTGGCCTCGTCGAGGCCGATGTCGCGTCGCACGACGTCGGTGAGGACCTCGTCGATGGCGCCGGGAACGAACTGCCGCGCTCGCTCGATGGTGCGTTCGTCGTTGGGAAGAAGAAGCAACTGCTCAAAGACAAAATGAACGAATCGACCCTTGGCCGTGGCGTAGGTCGCGGGTTGGGGAATGCGCTCAACCGAGGCGTACTGGTATCTGCGAGGACACGTCTGGAAGTCGGCCAAGCGCGAGGGCGAGAGTGACTGGGGAAGTGTTTGTTCGAACGCCACGTCCTCACGCTAGGCCCCGAGTGTGACGTCACGTGGGTAACAATGGAGGTATGCGACCCAAGCCCGAGGTCATCCGTCGCGGGCAGATCGTGCGCTCGAGTACGTGGCAAGGGGTGCGCTGTGGTGACGCAGTGGTGGTCAACGCGCCCAAGGAGAGGCGCCAACACTTCACGTTCGTTGCCCACGTGTTGAACGAAGCGACCGGCGACGAGTGGGTCGAAGTGCGAGGGGGTCGCGTGGGCGAGGCCAAGGGACGTAGCTTTCGCCCCGATCTCATCTACCCGGGCGAAGCGCGCAAGGGCGCGCGGCTCGTGGGCCCCTCTCTCGCTATGGCTGCGAAACTGCCACTTGCTTGACCCGATCGGCGTCGATGGCGTTGATCTTGGGTGAGGCGATGATCCACAGGCCGGGCAGAAGACAGATCACCGAAAAGATTACGAAGTACGCGCGCACGCCCACGACGTTGGCCACCTGACTCGCCACCACGAGCCCGATGGGCACCACGCCGAGCGACACGAACCAGTCGACGGAGGAGGCTCGTCCGAGCAGTTCGCGCGGCACCTCGGTTTGCATCATGGATTCGAAGATCACGTTGCCAAAGATGATCATGGGTGAGACCGCGATCGGGAAAATCTCCACCTCCCAGAAGTTGGTGGCGATCCCCATGACGAGCGCCGTGACCGAACCGATCGACCAGTAGATCCACATCATGCGAATGCGCCGTTTGGGCATCCGTAGGTTGCCCACCACCAGGGCCCCGATCGCCCCGGAGATCCCGGCGAGCGCGATGCCGAAACCCACGTAGTCCTTGCCCAGGTGTAGGTCGTGGCGAAAGAAGTAGGGGATCAGAACGAACATGGGCGTCAAGACGAAGGCGTTCACGAGGGTCACGGACACCGACGTCGTCCAGAGCCACCGCGTGCGCACGACGTAGTGGAGCCCTTCCTTGATATCTCCCAAGACCGTGGCGCCCTCTTTGACGCGAGGCTTGGGCGTCGCTCTCATCAAGACCAGGGCGAACGCGCTGAGCACGAACGTACTGCAATCGATGCCGATGGCCAGCGTGGCGCTAAAAGCGGCCAGTAGCCCACCGGCCGCCGGTCCAATCGTGTTGCCCATGAGAGTGTTGGCCAGGGGCCGCACGGCGTTCATCGCCGGAAGAAGTTCTTCGCCGATGATCTCGGGCGTGAAGGCGGCGATGCACGGGTAAAAGAGGGCGTCAAAGCAGCCGAAGAGAACGGCGAAGACGATCAACTCCGAGTAGTGCAGTGAGTGCGTCAGGAGGGCGAGGACGATGCCCGCAGTCAAAACGGCCCTCACCGAGTCCGAGAGGATGAGCAACACCCGCCGCGAGAATCGATCTACGATCGCTCCGCCGACCAGAAGGAAGACGACCTGGGGGGTCATGCGAGCGGCCGCGAACCACCCTAAGGCCGTGACACTGTGAGTGGTATCAAGGACGAGCAACGTCAGGGCCACGTTGGCCACCCCGTCACCGAAGTTTGAGATCGCCTGACCCGTGATCAACAAACTCGGTTCGCGGTGTTTGAGCAACTCGACGACGGCGAGCTTTCTTTTCACCGTCTTACATTAGGGGAGCACCGTAACCCAACCTGAGTGGTGAGCGTTGAGAATTCGTGACAAATCGCGCGTCAGCGCCCCGGACTCGTCATCCGTAGATCGGAGGCAGTCCAAGGAGCGCCCGGACCTTGTTGGCCACGTGATCCGCGTTAAAGAGTTGGTACTGGACATTGGCCAGGTTGCCCGAGCGCTCGGCCGGGGGTTCATCCATCCACGTCTGCATGTAGGTCTCGAGGTGTTCTTCGGTCTTGATGTAGTGCCTCATTGCCCCGGCGACGTGGTGGGGCCAGCTCTGTGACTTGAGGATTGGCACGTCGAGTCCCAGGCCGGCGATGTACGTGTTGGTCACGACGTTGCCCGGTTCGATACCTTGAGTCGCGGTCTCGAAGAACTCCGATCCCAGTTCGTCGCTGAGGTACACGTCGATCAAAAACGCGAGGGCGCTGCCCTGGGCGGGCACCAGGGTGAAGCGATCTCGATGCACGTGGGTCGGCACGTAGAAACTGTCGTTGGAGGTCGAAAGAGTCTGGGCGTCGGCGTAGCTGAACCGGGGGATCGAGTCGTTCATCTTCATGTTGCGAAAGCTGACCGTCGACAGACTCGGATACTCGGTGTGAACGAACTGGGAGTACACCGGGTTCTCTTGAAACCACTCGCACGAATTGAATGTGTCGTGCGATCCGTACCCGGAGCGCTCGGTCTTGGACGCGCCAGACGTGAGGTCCGACAGGGTAAGGACCCATCCATCGGTCGTCATCTTCATTCGCGCCTTCACGTCGTCGCCCGGCTTGACCGCGAGGAGGTAGAGGGGAACGAACTGCTTGGCCGTGGTGCTCCAGAACGCGTAGTACTGATCGTGAGTGAAGCGGTTCTCGACGGTGCCCACCTGGGCGAATGCGCCGTTGTCGGCCTGGGCGCCGATCCACGTCGAGGCGTCGCCGGGACCCGAGGTACGCGCGATTCTCGGGACGGTCCACTCGCCGCTCACGCTGGTCACCGGCTTACTGGGATAGAGCTGATAGCCGCCAAATCCGTACTGGGGCGAACCAATCGGCAGTCGCGGGCTGGCGCTGTGCCGGTGCGCACCGACCGTGCGGCCCTCGGTGCCAATGGACACGATCATCGCGGCGATCGCCAAGCACGTCAGCGCGCCGACTTGCGCCAACGGAAGCAGACGTCGCCACATGACGTCGATAGTAATGAGTCAGACGTCGTCCGCTACGGTGAAAAAGAGTCACCGTGGCCCGAAAATCGAAAGGTGAAGGGTGAGCGAATACGAACTGAGCAAGGCCGACGTGCTGGTCATTTTTGGTATCACCGGGGACCTCGCCAAGAAGATGACGTTTCAAGCGCTATATCGCATGGAGGCGGCCAAAGTACTGGACTGTCGGATCATCGGCGTGGCCGTGAACGAGTGGTCGTTGGATCAGCTGCGCGACGCGATGCACGCCGGTCTTCTCGCGTGTGGCGAATCCGTGAAGAGCGAGGTCTTCGATCGCCTCGTCGCACGCATCAGCTACGTTCACGGCGACTTCACCGATGACGCCACGTACGCGGCACTGGCCCAGGCGCTGGGCTCCGCGAAGCACCCCTTGTACTACCTCGAAATCCCGCCGTTTCTCTTCGCCCCGGTGGTGACGGCCCTCGCCAAGGCCAACCTGACCGACGGCGCCACCGTGATGGTCGAAAAGCCCTTTGGCCACGATCTGGCCTCGGCGGTGCAGCTCAACGAAGAACTGCACGCCGTGCTCCACGAGAACCAGATCCTTCGCGTGGACCACTTCCTGGGCAAGCAACCGGTGGGGGACATCACGCATCTGAGGTTCGCCAACGCGCTCTTCGAGCCCGTGTGGAACCGCGAGCACATCTCAGGGGTCTACGTGACCATGGCCGAGAACTTTGGGGTGGACGACCGCGGTGCGTTCTACGATCCCGTCGGGGCACTGCGCGACGTGGTCCAAAACCATCTCTTTCAACTCATCGCCCTCGTCGCGATGGAAGCGCCCGTGGGCCCGGGACCAACTGCTCTTTGGGACAAGAAGGTTGACGTCTTTCGCTCGATCCCCAGCCTCGAACCCAGCCAGTGCGTACGGGGCCAGTACGAGGGCTACCAGCGCGTAGCCGGTGTCTCGAAAGGATCGGACACCGAAACCTTTGTCGCCCTGCGACTGGGAATCGATAACTGGCGCTGGTCGGGCGTCCCGTTCTTCATCCGCGCCGGCAAGGAACTCCCCCAAAAGGTCACCGAAGTGCGACTCGTGCTCAAGCGTCCGCCACGACTGTCATTTCTCAACGCGCCCCAGCACACCGAACCCAACCAGATCATCATTCGCATCGATCCCGACGCCGCGGTGCGACTCTTGATTCTTTCGAAGGACGCAAACGGCTCGGCGACTCGCGCGGTGCACCTCGATCTGCCCTTCGCCGAAGAACTCGGTCGGCCCCCGGGCCCCTACGAGCGGCTCTTTCACGACGCCCTCGCGGGGGATCGCTCGTTGTTCACGCGCGAAGACTCGGTGGAAGAGACATGGCGCATCCTTCAACCGTTAATTGATCACCCTCCGACGAGCGTGCCCTACAAAGAGGGGTCGTGGGGCCCCAGTCAGGCGAACGATCTCACCCGTGGCCACGTACCGTGGCAGGCACCGTGGATGCCAGAGCACTAACGAGCCACTTTCCACACTCAGCGGCGCTGCTCGCCGATTTGTCTGTCGCTCGAGCGGATCGTAGATGAGCACAGGTGGCGTCTGAAGAGACGGCGGGGTGCTCCTACTTGGGCTGTGGCACGATGCGCAAGTACGGCACCGGCTCTTTCCAAGTGCCGTAAATATCCTTGGCCTCGTCATTGGACACCGCGCTGGTGATGACGACGTCCTCGCCCTGCTTCCAGTTAACGGGCGTGGCGACGCGGTGGGCGGCGGTGAGCTGCATCGAGTCGATGACCCTGAGGACCTCATCGAAGTTGCGTCCCGTCGTCATGGGATAGACCATGACCAGCTTGATCTTCTTGTCCGGGCCGATCACAAAGACGTTACGTACTGTCTGGTTGTCGGCGGGCGTGCGCGACTCGGCATCACCCGACGTGCTTGCGGGCAACATGCCATAGAGCTTCGAGACATTGAAATCGGTGTCGCTGATCATGGGAAAGTTCGGGCGAGCACCCTGGGTCTTTTCGATGTCGTCGGCCCACAGCTCATGGCGATCGGCCGAGTCGACGGAGAGTCCGATCACCTTGACGCCGCGCTTGTCGAACTCAGGCTTGATGGCCGCGACGTATCCGAGCTCTGTCGTGCAGATCGGAGTGAAGTCCTTGGGGTGCGAAAAGAGCACTCCCCACGAGTCGCCCAGCCAGTCGTGAAAGCTGATACTGCCCTCGGTGGTTTCGGCGGTGAAGTCCGGTGCGGTGTCGCCTAGTGACAGTCCCATGATGACGTTTCCTTCCTGCGCAACGGAGCCTCTCCAGTGCGTCACGTCGCACGGTACCAGGATTCCTCAGAATGCATTCCAGATGTCGCGACGAGGGCCATCTTGCTTGGAGGAGCCCTCGCCCCGTCAGTCGTTGCAGCGTCGCACGATGAGCGAGGGTCCCCGTGGAGACCGAGCACTCGGAGCGTGCTCGCCACGGGGGTCCAACGCGACTGTTAGCTCACGTACTCGAGCAGCCCCACGCAAGGTCCAAATATTTAGCAACGAGGGGCTTTGGCAGTGGACTTGACGGTCCAAAAGAAGCAGCCTAGAGTGGACTGACTAGTCCACTCTAGGAGTCGCCATGGTCGAAGTGAGTGATGTGTCCGTAGCTCGGGAATCGGCGATGAGCGCATTTCGTGGGCGAACTGCCGTGGTGACGGGCGCAGGACGAGGCATCGGACGATCGACTGCCATGGCGCTGGCGAGCGCGGGCGCCCGGGTATTCGTGCTCGCGAGAACCACGAGCGAGCTCGAGGAGACCGCGGCGAGCATTCGTGCGGGCGGTGGTGAGTCGCTCGCCATACCAACCGACGTCGGCGACGCCGCATCCGTGGCGCGAGCTGTGGAGCAGATCGGCGACGCGGGCGGCGTCGACATACTGGTCAATAACGCCGCCATCGTCTGGCCGCTCGGCGCGACCGCGACGCTGGACCTCGCCGCGTGGTGGACAGCCATGGAAGTCAACGTGCGCGGCGCGTTCCAACTGACCCTTGGTGTGCTGCCCGGAATGCTCGAGCGACACTGGGGCCGGATCGTCAACGTCTCGAGTGGAATCGTTTCGCGACCGGCGTCCATGATTGGCGGCAACGCCTATGCGACGTCCAAGGCTGCCTTAGAGGCGCACTCCTTGAATTTGGCGTCCGAGTTGTCCGGTTCTGGCGTGACGGTGAACGTGTATCGTCCCGGCACGGTTGACACGCAGATGCAGGCGTGGATCCGACGCCAACCTGGTGAAGAGATTGGCGAAGCGTTGCACCAACGCTTTGTCGAGATGTACGAAAGCGGTACGTTAATCACCCCGGAC
>DATJUR010000160.1:0-4252 GCA_035502215.1 Acidimicrobiales bacterium
GGGCGAAGACGGGTGAGGCGCAGCTGCGCGCCGTACTCAGCCGCGAGCGCTTCGAAGGAGTCGAGTTGCTCGACGTTCTCGCGCGTCATCACCACAGAGATCTTGAACTCGCCAAACTCGGCGTCTCGCAGGTTGTCCATCGCTCGCCGGGCCGCGGCGTAGCTGCCTCGTCCCCGGATACGGTCGTTGGTCACCTCGTCAGCGCCGTCGATGGACACCTGAATGTCGAGGTAGTCGGTGCTCGCCAGTCGCCGGGCCGCCTGCCGATCGAGTCGGGTGCCGTTGGTCGAGAACTTGACACCCACTCGACGACTGACCGCGTGCTCGATGAGTTCGAAGAAGTCGCGACGCACCATGGGCTCGCCGCCACCGATATTGACGTAGAAGATCTCTAGCGCGGCAATCTCGTCGATGAGACCCAGCGCCTCATCAGTACTCAGTTCTCTGGGATCGCGCCGACCCGATGAGGACAGGCAGTGGGTGCACGCCAGGTTGCAGGCGTAGGTGAGCTCCCAGGTCAAACAGATGGGCGCAGCGAGACCTCGCTCAAAACGATCACGTAGCGACGGCTCAGGCACTAATCAACCCCGATGAGCTCAAGTGAGCCAACGCCGCAAGGTAGCGGTCGCGCTCAGGCTCGGCGACGAGCTCGTCGACCGCGCGCCGGGCGCTGTCGAAGTCGCCCAGACGTCGTACTAACTCCACCAGGTCCCGGGACTTGAGAAACATCAGGCGGCGCGTGTCGTGGTGATAGGCCAGCGCCCCAAAGGACTCATCACGCAGCGACACGTGATCGCTCAGGCGCCAGCGACTCGACTCGTCGAACATCTCGTCGCTGCCAAGCGACACGATTTAATACACCCCGCAGAGTCCGTCAATGGAGACCTCCTCGACGAGAAGCTCCACCACCTCGGCCTGGGGGTCCGTCGTTACGTCGTGGATCAGGGTCTCTGGGTTCACGGTGCCTCCTTGTTAGTCCATTCTGCCCGGTCCGCTCGGTGTGCCCGCGACGCTCATGAAAGACTCCGAGCGTGAGTGAATTTGAGCCCCTCGTTCCCGCGCCCCCTGACGAGGCGCTGCCCGCCGGAACGACAGTGCGAGTCGACGAGGGAGCCTCGTTCGTCGACCGGGATCTTCTCAGCGGGGGCAGTCCGTGGCGGCTCTTGCGACTGCGCGGGTCGTCGCGCGAAACCCTCGAACGATGGCGCCACGGCGGGCCCGTGCTCGGTGGAGAAGAACGCCTGGCGCGCACGCTCGTCGATCAGGGTTTCGTCACGCCACGCTTCGATGCACCCCTCTCGCGCAGCGCCATCGACGTGGTGGTGCCGGTCTATGGCAACATCACCAACCTGCCCTCGCTCCTACGCCAGTTGGAGGGCTATCACGTCACGGTGGTCGACGATGGATCACCCGACGCCGACGCAGTCGCTCTCTGCGCGCACCAATATGGCGCCACGCTGCATCGGGTCGGGACGAATGAGGGACCCGCCCACGCTCGTAACGTCGGCGCGTCGGCCACCAAACGCGAGTTCCTGTGGTTCATCGACGTCGACGTCTCGGTCGTCGACGCTGACCGCGTGGCGCGACACCTACGCAGCGCGTTTGAAGACCCTCGAGTCGCCGCGGTGGCACCGCGCGTTCGGGGCTCGGACGGCCCGTCGTGGCGCGAGCACTTCGAGCACCACTTTGGCCCCCTTGACCTCGGTCCACGAAGCAGCCTGGTGGTTCCCGGTGGCGCGGTTGGCTACGTGCCGAGTGCGTGCATCATGATTCGCCGCGATGCGTACGGCGACGGCTTCGACGAGTCGCTGCGCGTGGGCGAAGACGTCGACTTCGTGTGGCGGCTGCATGATCGAGGGTGGCTCGTGCGCTACGACGCCTCGGTCGAAGTCGCCCATCCCACGCGGCCCACCCTCGTAGGCTGGTGGCAGCAACGCCAGAGGTACGGATCGTCGAGTGCCGTGCTAGCCCAACGACACGCCCAGCGACTGGCCCCGGTGCGCGCGGACGCGTGGACCTTCATCACCTGGACCTCGGTGCTGCTCGGGCGGCCCGCGGTGGGCGCGCGGATCGTGGCCGGAGCTCGCCGTCACGCGATGGGCACGGTCTTTCGCGACGACGAGAATCCCGCGGCAGCGGCCGATGAAGTGGTGACTCGTAACATGGTGCGCGCGGGCGGCCCACTGGCCCGGGCGGTGGTGCGAACCTTCGGCGTCGTGGTGGTGCTGGCCGCGCTGCACCCTCGCTGGCGAGTTCGCGCGCTCGGGTTGTTTGTGCTCGGATCAGCGTGGCGCTGGCGACGCGATCGATTTCACCCCACCGACGTGCCGTTTGCGATTGCCGACGACCTCGCCTACGGCAGTGGGGTGCTGGGCGGCGCGCTGCGAGAGAGATCGCTGCGTTCGCTCACACCGAACATCACCAAGTCGACGCTGGGCCTTCGCGAGATCCTGGGCCTACCCGGAGTGTCCGAAAACTAGTCGGGCGCCTCGTCCATCATCACCAACAAGCGCTGGCGAACAACGGGCCACTCATCGTCGGTGATCGAGTACATCGCCGAGTCGCGCACGAGCCCCTCTTCGCCGGGCACCTGAGACGGCTGCCAGTGACGCAACACTCCCTCGAGCGTCGCCCCGATGCGTTCGATGGCCGCGCGCGAACGCTGGTTCCTCGCATCCGTCTTCAGATCCACGCGGCTCACGTTCCAGGCCGTAAACGCGTAGTCAAGCAGGAGAAACTTGGCGTTGGTGTTGATGGGCGTTCGTTGCGCGGAGCCGCTGAGCCAGGTCCCGCCGATCTCAACGGCGTAGGGCAGTGACAACGCACCATCGCGACGAATGCTGAGATACCTCGTGGTTCCCACCACACGCTGTTGCGCGACATCGATCTGGGCGAAGGGAACGACCTGTCCCGACTCCCACATCGAGGTCATCGCCTCGACGTACGTGACGGCGTCATGGGGACTCGCCAGTACCGCGGTATATCCGTAGGATGATCGATCCTCGTTCGCGGCCTCTACCAGAGCGTCGACATGGTCCATCGCGAGTGGCTCGAGGCGCACGTAGCGTCCCGTGAGCGTGGGGATGTCGAGCGGATTCACCACGTCATCGTCTCGGGGACCTAGAAGCGGACGACGCCTCGGATGTTCTTGCCCGACTCGAGATCGTCGTATCCCTGCTGCACGTCATCGAGGGTGTACTCCTTCGTGACGAGTTCGTCCACGTGGAACTTACCTTCGTGGTGGAGACGTAAGAGTCGAGGGATCTGGATCCGAGGGCTCTCGGAGCCAAAGATCGTGCCGCGCAGTTCCTGGTTCTGCATGGCAAACATGAAGAGGTTGAGGTCAACCGTCGTTTGGTCCATCGGCGCAATGGAGGTGGCGACGACCACGCCGCCCTTGGCGGTGATCGAGCGAGCCTGCTCAATCAGGTCCCCCGTGAGAACCCCCACCGTAATGACCACGACGTCGCAGTTCTTGCCCATCGTTAACTCCGGCAGGATGTTGAAGGCCGCGTCCAACGCGGTCGCGCAACCGTGGGTCGCACCAATCTTGAGGGCCCGGTCGATCTTGGACTGGTTGGTGTCGATCGCGATCACCGCGCGCGCGCCTGCGTGTACCGCTCCTTGAATCGCGCCCGATCCCACACCGCCGCAGCCGATCACGGCCACGGTGTCGCCGGGCTGTACGCCGCCGCGGTTCACGGCTGAGCCAAATCCCGTCGAGAGCCCGCACGAGATAAGAGCCGCCGCGCGCAAGTCGTACCACGGCTCGATGCGAATGAGCGACGCCTCATTGACCACGATGTAGTCGGCGAATGTGCCGAGCTGACACATGCGATTCAACTCCAGATCGCCCCAGTGATGGCGCCAGGTGCCGTCCGAGATCATCGGACCCATCAAGGTGGAGGCACCGAGGTCACAGAGATACTGGCGTCCCGAGGCGCAGTACTCGCAGCGCCCGCAGCTGGGAACGAACGAGACGGCCACGTGGTCGCCGGGACTCAGCGTGGTGACGTTGTCGCCCACCGATTCGACCACGCCCGAACCTTCGTGACCCCCGATAACCGGAAACATCGAGTCATGACCCGTCAGGAGTCGCACGAGGTCTTGGCCAGGCACCATGTCGCCGCTGCGCAGGTGCTCATCCGAGTGGCACATGCCCGCGAAGCTCATCTTCACCTTGACTTCGAAGGCGTGGGGCTCGTCGATGTCGATCGTCTCGACACGCCACGGTCCGTGCAGCTCGCTCACG
>DATJUR010000161.1:0-5757 GCA_035502215.1 Acidimicrobiales bacterium
TACCTGGATCTGGGTGCGTCGGAGTCCTTGGGCTTCCAGCCCACCGGGATCAAGGGCCACAATGGCGCGCGCACCGACACCGGCTACGCCAATGACCTCATCCGACGAGAGGCGCTTGACGGGGTCACCTTGACCCTTGACCAGATGGGCTGTCCGGGCGACACGCCCCAGTCGGTGCTCAATACGACCGAAAAGGACGCCTGCTACGAACCGCCCGAGACTCAACTCACCAAGGCGGTGGCGTATCTCAAGGCTCAAAGTGGCCCCGGACTCGTCACCATCGACCTGGGCTTTAACGACGTGCGGCCCTGCATGGAGCAAAATCCCGTGAACCAGAGGTGTCTGGCCGCCGGAATCGCTGCGGTAGGCGTGGACCTGCCCAAGGTCATCGCCCAGTTGAAGGCGGCGGCCTCTTCTAGCGTGCACTTCGTGGGCATCGAGTACGCCGACCCCTACCTCGGGTACTACCTCAACGGCCCGGGTGGGCCGGCCGAGGCCACCGCAACGCTCGTGGGCATGGACCAACTCGACGAGATGCTCGGTTCGATCTACACCAAAGCTGGTATCCCGGTCGCCAACGTGCCCCAGGCCTTCGAGATCAACGACAACGCGCCCGTGACCCTGGACAACGTCGGTACCGTGCCCACCAACGTGAAACTGGCCTGCCAGCTCTCATGGTTCTGCTACGGAGCACCCTTCGGGCCCGACGACCACCCCAACGACGCGGGCTACTCGCTCATCGCGAGTGCCATTCAGGCGGCGCTGCCCAAGAACTGGTAGTCGGTGGCCCAGAGCCCCCTCGACTTCTTCGTGGGCACCTGGCACGTTGAGCGCACCATTAGCGACGCGTTGAGCGACGACAACGGTACCTTCGAGGGCATCGCCACGTTCTCGAGCGCCGACGAGCGCGTCGATTTCGAAGAGATCGGAGTGATGCAGCTAGGCGCGTTTCGTGGACGCGCGCGACGACGACTGCGCTACGTGCGCGGCCCGGGGTCCTCGATCGACGTATCGTTTCTCGACGGTCATCACTTCGTGTCGATCGATCTGTCCAGTGGCACCTCGCGCGACGTGCACCTCTGCGACAGGGATCGCTACGACATCACCACGGTGGTGCACTCCAAGGACCGCTTTGACGAGAGGTGGCGCGTGAGCGGACCATCGAAGGACTACGAGGCTCTGACCCGCTTCGAGCGGCTGGCTGACGTCTAGGAACCCTGCACGCGCGAGCGGATCTCGTCGATCCAGCGTGCCGCGGCGAGCCGAGCACCGCTCACCTCTTGGCGCCGATCGGCCGCACGCTCGCCGGTCACCGGGTACGAGCCGAGAAACTTCACCCTCGCGAGATGCGCCTGAAGATCACTGAGGCAGTCGGCCACGACGTCATCGGCCACGTGACCCTCGAACTCCATCACAAAGCAGTAGTCGCCCAGCCCTCGCTTGGTGGGCCGGCTCTCGAGTTTGGTGAAGTTGATCTCCCGGGCCGCGAAGCGCCCGAGCATGGCGTAGAGGGATCCGGGCCGGTCGGTGTCTTGAAAGCAGACGATCGTCGTGCGGTCGTGCCCCGTGGGGGCGGCGATCGCCTCGCGGCCGACCAGCACGAAGCGAGTCGCGTTCTCGGGGTGGTCCTCGATATCGTCGGCCACGACGTCGAGTCCGAAGAGTTCGGCGGCCAACGCCGAACCGACGGCCGCCCACGGCTCGGTGGAGTCGGCTACGTCCGAGGCGGCTTGGGATGTCGAGGTGGTCTGAACCGTCTCGAGACCGTGCTCGTGCAGAAAGCTGCGCACCTGGGCCAGCGCGTGGACGTAACTGCGCACGCTCTTCACGTCAGCGAGGGTGACCCCGGGGCGGGCCAGCAGGTGCAGATGGATGGGCAGGACGATCTCTTGGAGGATTACCAGGTCGTGATCGAAGACCAGGCCGTCGATGGTGGCCGATACCGTGCCCTCGAGCGCGTTCTCAATGGGCACGAGCCCCAACTCGATGCTGGCGTTGGCCACGCCGCTCAGCAGGTCTTCGATCGAGGCGTACGCGACCGCCTCGACGTGACTAAGGGTCGTTACCGCCTCGTGAGAAAATGACCCTGGGGGTCCGAGATAGCCGACGCGCTGCGGTGCCATTACGGGATGTTACTGGACGTGATCAGGGGCCCCACGACGAGTCATTCGACTTCGTTTGAGGCCGTACGATAGCGAGGGACCAATCGCGAAAGGGAGTGCAATGGGGCACCAGATGTTCGAGTACGACGCGGATCTCGCCGAGGCCGTCTTTGACTACTGTCGCGAGCGCCTGTCCATGTCACCAGTGCCACTCGACTTTGGCAGTCAGATGGCGATTCCCGCGGACGTCCTCGCTGGACTGATCCGACCCGAGGGTCGCAAGCCCGACGAGATACTCGAGTTCTTCAAGGAGACCCTCGCACCGGCGGTCGTCTCGATCGACTCGCCCGGCTTCTTGGCCTTCATCCCCAACGCGCCGACCAAGAGTTCGCTGCTCTTTGACATGGTGGTTGCCTGTTCCGGACTGAACGGCACCAGCTGGCTCGAGTCGAGTGGCGTCGTGGTGGCGGAGAACCAGGCCCTGGCGTTTCTTGCCGACACCGCGGGCCTGCCCGAGAGTTCCGGCGGCGCGTTTGTCTCGGGCGGCTCGATCGGCAACCTCTCGAGCCTGACGGTGGGACGTGACGTCGGTCGCGCCAAGCGTCCCGAGCTCGACGCGCACAGCCTGCGCTTCGCGGTGTCGAGCGACGCTCACTCCAGCATCGGCAAGGCCCTCCACGTACTCGATGTCGAGGCAATGATTGTCGAGAGCGACGACCATCGCTTCACTCTCGCCGCCCTGGAAGCCGCCCTCGCCAGGGACCCGCACCCCGAGACGGTGATCGGTATCGCCGCGACGGCGGGCACGACGAACGCCGGCATCGTCGACGACCTCGAAGGGCTGGGCCGCTACGCCCGCGAACACGACCTGTGGTTCCACGTGGATGGCGCCTACGGCGGCGCGGCCATCTTCTCTTCGACCCACCGTCACCTCATGTCCGGCATCCGCCACGCGGACAGCTTCATCGTCGATCCCCACAAGTGGCTCTTTGCGCCGCTGGACTGCTGCGCACTGATCTACCGCAACCCGACGGTGGCGCGCAAGGTACTCGCCCAACAGGCCAGCTACCTTGACGTCCTGCACGACAGCGACGACGACAACTACGAGTGGAATCCCTCGGACTTCGGGATCCACCTCTCGCGGCGCGCGCGGGGCCTGCCCTTTTGGTTCTCCCTGGTCACCAACGGTTCGGCCGCCTACGAGTCGGCCGTTCAAGTCGCCATTGACTTGGCCCAGCGCACCCAGCAGCTCATCGAGGCGAGCGACTACCTCGAGATGGTGAGGCCCTCGAGTCTCTCAATCGTGCTGTTTCGACGCATCGGCTGGGACGCCGAACGCTACAACCGCTGGAGTCAGAACCTGCTGGCCCGCCAGGTCGCCTTCGTCACGCCGACCAAGTGGGAGGGCGAGACGGTGGGACGCATCGCGTTCTTGCACCCCAACACCACCGAGGAGATGGTTCACGAGATCATCGAGTCGATGCGCGACTAGAGCGCTGAGACCGTCGTCGCGCGATCGAGTGAGCGACGCGTCACCGCCACGTTGCTCGCGACCAACACCGCCATCACAATGCCCGCGCCGAGCTCGGGCTGGGGCAGCACGCTGGTGCTCACGAGGACCGCGGCCGCCAGGGGCGCAGCCACCTCGCGCCACACCCCGGGAGGCTTATAGGGCCGGTGCACGAGCCAGACCGACAAGACGTAGAGCGCCACGGGAACCGTCTCTACGAACCCGGCTTCGAGATTCGTCAGGTGGGTCGGGCCGCGCGACTGATAAATGGCGAGGCTGAGCCCCGCGCCCGTTGCCGCCACGCTGGCAAAGACCAGGTAGTGTCCGTACCCCCACCTGAAGGCCCCGTTGATGCGTCGTGCAAACCTCTCTCGAACGCGTTCGGCGATCGCCTCGGATGGCAGGTCGAAGTAAATCCACCACATCGAAAAGATGCTGAGCAGGCCCCCCAACACGACCGGCAGGAGCTCGCGCAGTGACGCGCGCTGGGTGAGGGCGGTGCGCAGGCCCAGTGACGCGGCCAACAGTGCCTCGCCGAGCACGATGTTGGTGAAGAGTCCGAGTCGCTCGGCGATGTGACGCGGGTGCCACGACGTGCGCCCCGCGGACTCGGCGTAGATCGGCACTCCGAGCTCACCGACGGCCAAAACGACAAACAGTGGGGCGCGAGCGCCCAGGGGCACGGCGAGCGACACCGACCAGCCCACCTGCACCAGCGCAATGCCCACGGCGTACCGAGTCGCCGCGGGCCGCCCGCGCGGGTCCGACACGGCCGCACGAGTCCACAGCGCTACCATCCCCAGTCGCATCACCACGTACCCAAGGACCGTGAGCCCGAAGTCCCAGTGAGCCATGGCTCGAGGAATCCCGGCGGCAAAGATCAAGACGCCGGTCATCTGGACCAAGACGGCGAGGCGGTAGGGGACGTCGTCCACGTCGTAGGCCGAGGCGAACCAAGTGAAGTTCATCCACGCCCACCAGACACCGAAGAAGAGGAGGGGAAAGGTGATCAACACGTGGCCCGCACTCCCGTCGATGAGTCCCTGGACGAACGCGGTGCTGGCCGCGGCGACCGCGACCACGAAAGTCAAGTCGAAGAACATCTCCAGCGGCGTCGAGACGCGATTGGCCTCGTGGGGGTCGCGGGCCACCATGCGCACGTGGGTTCGACTCACGCGCCGACGCTACCTGGCGCGTCGCACCGGGTACGACCTTTGCGACTAGCGATCGAGCACGGGGTCACTCGGGTCACGCACGGATCGACCGAGCGACTGGTTCACGCGCCAGGCGATACCGCCCAGGGCCTCGAGCACGACGCGATTGGCGAGATAGGCCGTGATCTCGGCGTGGTCGTAGGGCGGGGCGACTTCGACGACGTCCATGCCCGCGATCGGCACGCTCATGGCAATGCGTCGCACCGCATCGAGCAGCGCGCGACTCGAGAGCCCCCCCGGTTCGGGCGTGCCCGTTCCCGGCGCCGATCCGGGATCCACGACGTCGACGTCGATCGACAAAAACACCGCGTCACAGTCGTCCATCGCTAGCTCCAGGGCCTCGCTCAGCACCTCGTCGAGCCCGCGGGACACGATCTCGCCCATCTCGAAGGAGCGCATCCCTTGCGCGGCCATCCAGTTCAGGGTCGCCGGCTCGGGCCAGTAGCCGCGCAGGCCGATCTGAATGAAGCGGTCACCGCGACACGCCCCGGACTCGATGAGCCGACGCATCGGCGTGCCGTGCCCGTACAGAGAACCCATCTGAGTGTCCCCGGTGTCAGCGTGCGCGTCGAAGTGGATCACCGAGACGCGTCCAAAGCCGAGATGGTGGGCGACGCCGGTGACGTCGGGCAGGGCAATGGTGTGATCGCCGCCCAGGATGACTGGAATCACATTGTGGCGCGCCACCATCGCAACGCGATCTTCGAGCAGCCCCAGTGAACGCTCGGTCTCGCCCGCGGGCATCTCCACGTCGCCCACGTCCACGACCCGCAGTTCCACCAGTGGATCGAGCCCGAGGGCGAGCGAGGGACGCATGCCGTCGTGAGGCAAGTAGTCCGTGGTCCGGATCGCCAAAGGGCCAAAGCGAGCGCCCGGCCGGTGAGAAGTACCTCCGTCAAAGGGTGCGCCGATGATGAGCGCAGCCGACTTC
>DATJUR010000162.1:0-2435 GCA_035502215.1 Acidimicrobiales bacterium
ACGACCAGCGGGATCGACCTCGACGACGTCCAGCGCGTGAGAACGCGCAAAGTCCTCGAGCGCCGTAAGGTCGAGCGAGCTGGCCCCTCGCTCCGCGGCCAAGTCGCTCCGAGAGAGGTAGCCCCCCGCGGCGCGTGACGCGACGACTGAGTTCGGGTGATCCGTGCGCGGGCGAAGATAGAGCGTCACGTCCACTTGGCTCGAGGGGTCGAGAGCGCCAACCCGCGTGGCGGCGTCGTGGGGAGGCGGGACACTCCCGGGCAAAGAGACGAATGTCGCGTCGGCGTCCATGCTCCTCCTCTCAGACTGCACGCTAGTGAATACGACTTTCATGTCACACGGCGCCGTCAGGGTTGGAGCGTGCCAAAATCGAGCGAACGCGAACCATACTGTGAAGAACATGGTTGAGCGTTTGCTAACTCCGTCCAAGATCTCTGCTTGGCTGGGATGCGGCCACTACCTGTCGCTGCGAAATCAGGTGGATGCAGGGCTATGGGCGCCGCGGCGCACGGATTTGGGGGAGTTCGCCGAACTCCTGATCGACAAGGGCAATCGGCACGAGTCGAACTGCCTCGAGGACTACGAGGCAATGGGCAAGACCATCTACGAAGTCCCCGGGCGTAACGCGGATGAGACATTCGCCCAGTGGGTCCAACGAGTGAGCGGCTCACTCGATACCGGGTTCGACGTGGTGTATCAGATGCCGTTCAGTCACGAAGGAATGCGCGGCATCGCCGACTTTCTGGTGCGGGTCGACGATGCGTCCGGCTACGCCCGCTACGAACCAGTGGACGCGAAGCTGACTCGCAACCAGGCCAAGCCCGGTCACGTCATGCAGCTGTGCTTTTACGCCGAGGCGATGGCCGCCTTGACGGGCCGCGCGCCGCGACGAATGCACATCTGGCTGGGTTCAGGACGCACGGAGTCGTTGACGGTCGAAGAGTTCTTGCCCTACTGGCGCCGCCTGCGCCGTCAGCTCGCAGTACTGCTCGATCAGGATGCTTCGGCCGCGACCACCCGTCCACGACTGTGCGAGACCTGCGAGTACTGCGAGTTCCAAGATCACTGCCAGTCGCAGTGGAGAAGCGACGACGCATTGGCCTTTCTCGCCAATAGTCGTGAGAGCGACCGCAACATCCTCGAAGACGCGGGTATCTTTACGATCGCTCAGTTGGCCGCACGCACCGAGATGGTGTCGGGCTTGCGCGAAGAGAAGCGTCAGCGCCTCACGCGCCAGGCGGCCCTGCAGGTGGCGTCGCGCGAACAGCCGGGCCCGCCCGCCTTTGAGTTGATCGAAGTCTCCGAAGATCCCGTCTATGGACACGGCTTTGAACGGCTTCCAGCTCCTGACCGCGGGGACGTGTTCTTCGACTTTGAGGGAGACCCCTTTTGGACCCCCCAGCACGACTTGATGTTCTTGGCGGGACTGCTGTACCAAAACGACACGGGCGAGTGGACCTACGACGAGCGCTGGGCACACGACCTGGTCGAACAGCAGTCAATGATCAAGGGGCTGGTGGAGTTCTTCGCCGAGCGGCGCGTTGAGTTTCCGCTGATGCACGTCTACCACTACAACCACACCGAGCGCTCGAGCATTGAGCGCCTCATGCGTGACGCCGAGGACGAGAACCTATTCGCGAGTCTGGTCGAGACGGGGCTGTTCGTGGACCTTTTCTCCATTGCGAAGAACGCGGTTCGCGTCGGTACGGAGTCGTACAGCTTGAAGCAACTGGAACGCCTAGTGGAGTTTCGCCGCCGCGCAGACATCGAGGGCGGAGCGATGGCCGTGGTTGAGTACGAGGAGTGGATGCTCGGTAACGACGACGACGCACTGCGAAACATCGCGATGTACAACCGCGACGACGTCGAGGCGACCCGAGCGTTGCGCGACTGGCTCGTCGCCCAGCGACCGGCCGATCTGGCGTGGCGAGAGCCCGTCACATCGGTAGAAGACTATGAGCTCGACACGGATGAACTCGTGGCGGCCCTTCACCAGTTCGGCGAAGGCGGAGCCGAATATCTCTTGGGTGATCTGTTGAACTACTGGCGCCGAGAGCGGTCGGCCGACGTGACGCCCAAGTACGTAGCGCTGAACGGTGACTACACCACGCTCTACGACAATATCGACTACCTCACGAACTTAAAACTCGTTCGCATCGATGAGCCAACGGGGCGCGAGCGAAATCCGCGAATCGTCTTGACCTGGCCCGAGCAGCTCATTGACCGCTCGCTCACAAAAGGCGACGAAGTTCTCTTTGCTGGCGTCGGGGTGCCCTACGGGCGCGGATCGATCTCGGCGATCGACTTTGAACACCGCGAGATATCGCTACCCTGGGGGCCGATACAGATGGAACACGGTGGGGTGCCCGCTGTGCTTACCCGAGATCGGCATTTTCGGCCCAAGCCCAAAGACTCGGTGCTCAAGGATCTCGCGC
>DATJUR010000163.1:0-2767 GCA_035502215.1 Acidimicrobiales bacterium
GATCTGACCACCTTCCAGCTTCTGCCCTGGTACACGAAGGATGAGGCGATCGCCCGGGTCTTTTGCGACATCGTCAACATCGACGGTTCCCCCTTCGAGGGGTGTCCCCGCCAGCAACTACGCCGCGTGCTCGGCGACGCGCTCGCCCAGGGCTACACCTTCTTCGTCGCACCCGAGATCGAGTACTTCTACTTCGCCGACCTCGACCCTGCCCTGGCACCCACGCCGCTGGACTCGGGGAGTTACTTCGATCTGTTAACCGACGATATTGGCAGCCAGCTGCGGCGCCGTAGCGTCCTCACGCTCGAAGAGATGGGCATTGGCGTCGAGCACGCCCAGCACGAAGACGCCCCGGGCCAGCACGAGATCGACCTGCGCTATACCGACGCGCTCACGATGGCCGACACGGTGATGTCGGTGCGCCACGTCGTCAAGGAACTCGCTCGCCAGGGCGGGGTCGCGGCGAGTTTCATGCCCAAGCCGATCCTCGGGGTTCAGGGCTCGGGGATGCATACGCACGTCTCGTTGTGGCGTGACGAACAGAACGCCTTCATCGGCGAACACACCTACGGACTGAGCGACCTGGCGATGAAGTTCATGGCCGGCCTCGTCGAGCACGCGCCCGAGATCACGGCGGTCACCAACCAGTGGGTCAACTCCTACAAGCGCCTCGTACCAGGCAGCGAGGCGCCGGTGGGTGTGGAGTGGGCTCGCTTCGACGAGCGCGCGCTCGTTCGCGTCCCTTCGGTCAAGCCCGGTCGCATCGACTCGACCCGAGTCGAGTACCGGGCCCCCGACTCGGCCGCCAATCCCTACCTGGCCTTCGCCGTCATTCTCGGCGCCGGGCTTCGCGGCGTGCTGGGCAACTACGAACTCCCCAAGGAAGGAGAGCGCGTCGCGTCGCTGCCCCAGTCGTTGTCCGAGGCGCTCAACTTGATGGAGCACTCGCCGCTCATGCACGAGACCTTGGGCGGACACCTCGTCGAGTGGTTCTTGCGCAACAAGCGCTCGGAGTGGGACAGCTATCGCACCCAAGTGACGCCCTTCGAGCTCGAACGATACTTGCCACTGCTGTGAATATCGACGTCGTGCTCTGTGTGCCCTCGTGCGAAGGACCGGTGCGAAAGGCCTTTGACGTCACGGGGGTCACGCCCGCCGTCGCCGCCTCGGCGCGGCTCAACGAGATCGCGGCCCTCGAACCGGCCGACGGCTTTTCGGGAGCCGTCATCAACGTGGCCGCCCTGCCGTTTATCGAGGCGATGAGCCTGTGTCGACAGCTGCGCCAGCGCGAACGCAGCGTGGGTCCCATCATCCTGCTCCTGGACCACTATCAACTCGACGACCTCACGTTTCGCGAAGACCTCTTCGACGATTTCGTCGTCGGGCCCTACGACGTGAGCGAACTCGCCACGCGGCTGCGACACCGCCTGCGTCGTGCGGGTAATGAGAGTGTGGCGCCACGCCTCGAGCACGGTGAGCTCTCGATGAACCTAGAGACCTACCAGGCCGCCATCGCCGGGCGCATCATGGATCTGACCTACATGGAGTACGAGCTCTTGCGGTTCTTCGCCACGAATCCGAACCGCGTGTTTACTCGCGCCACCTTGCTCAGCCGGGTGTGGGGCTATGAGTACTACGGCGGGGCCCGCACCGTGGACGTGCACGTGCGGCGACTACGAGCGAAGTTGGGCGAAGAGCACGCCCACCTGATTCAGACGGTGCGCTCGGTGGGCTATAAGTTCGCCGCCTCCAATGAGGGCGACTAGAACTTGGGACTGTAGGCCCAGAACTCGATCTCGGCCTTGGCCCCCAGTGGCAGTTCCGCGACCGCGACGGTGCTGCGCGTGGGTCGGGGATTGCTAAAGGCGGCGAGCCACACTTCGTTGCACGCGACGAAGTCGTTCATGTCCAAAATGAAGAGAGTCGCTTTGACCACGTCACCGAGCGTTCCACCCGCTTCGTGCAAAACCGCCGCACCGTTCTTAACGGCTTGACGCAACTCCGCCGCAGCGCCGCCCTCGACGAGTTCGCCGGTCTCGGGTACTCGCCCGATCTGCCCCGAGACGATGATGAAGTCGCCCGCGCGACGCCACGGGGAGTAGGGGGGGTACTGACCGACCGATGACACGCGGCTCAGCTAAAGGAGTTGCCGCACCCGCAGGTACGAGTGGCGTTGGGGTTCGTGATGTGAAAACCCGCGCCCCGGAGGCCGTCGGTGAAGTCGAGGGTGGCGCCGGTGAGCAGATCGGCACTCGCCGGGTCCACGACGACCTTGATCTCGCCAAAGTTGCTGACAATGTCGTCCGAGGCGATCTCGGAGTCGAAGTACATGTCGTAGTTGAACCCCGAGCAACCACCGGGCTTCACCGCGACGCGCAACGCCAGCTCTTCCTCAGCGCCGGCGGCGGCAATCAACTCGGCGACCTTGGCCACGGCCGCATCGGTCAGGGTGATCGGTTCGGTGACCTTGGCGGTCAAGTTCACGGGGGTGACAGTACTCATGGCCACTCAACTCCTTTTGGAATTCCTACCAGCAATGCTAGCGAACGAATCTGCCATCGAACACCCCGTCAAATCAGGGCTTTAGCTCGATGCGTCGTCGTATCCCTCGTCACCGGGTAACAAGATCACGACCTCGCCGCTGCGCTGGACGACGCGTGGATAGACCGTTTCGATCTCCTCCAGAGACGAGGCGAAGGCCAAGACGTCGCCGGGCGAGGTAAATCGGGCGATCGCCTGAAGGTTCCTAATCGTGGGCGTGACCATC
>DATJUR010000164.1:0-2595 GCA_035502215.1 Acidimicrobiales bacterium
CACCGAACCAATAGCCGGTGCCACCACGGGCGCGGCCTTGGGCTTGGTCGGGTGGTCGTACTCGTAGCGCGAAAAAGCCGTCAGGGCGAGACCGAGCACCACGATCACGAACAGCGCGCCATAGTAGTTCGCCGGACGCGATTTTTGGTACGTCTTGCCGCCGCCGGCCGAGCCCACACGGCTGACCCACTTGCCCGAATTGCTTTTCGCCACCCTTCAACGCTACTAAATATTGAAGACTGCTCACACTGCGTGGGGGCGGAGGGACTCGAACCCTCACTGGAGGCGGTTTAAGCGCCCTGCCTCTGCCAATTGGGCTACGCCCCCACGCGACGATGTTGTGCGCTAACGCTAATGCATTGTTACGATTTCGCCGAAACGACCGGTTTTTTTGGACGCGATAACTAGGCTTGATTGGTATGTTGCGCGTGCGTCGTCGGAGCACGACTCGTAGTCTTTCGCTCCTCCTGGTAGCCGCGCTGAGCGGGTGGTGGGTTGTCGTTCCCAGCCCCGCGGA
Organism: Acidimicrobiales bacterium; assembly: GCA_035502215.1. Taxonomy (GTDB): domain Bacteria; phylum Actinomycetota; class Acidimicrobiia; order Acidimicrobiales; family RAAP-2; genus RAAP-2. The sequence continues at coordinate 518 of DATJUR010000164.1, forward strand.
CGCGCGCAGCATCAGCCAAACGCAAAAGGCGATGGCCGACCTGTCGGCGGCGCTGGCGCGCCAGGAGCAGCGCAGTGAGATCTCGGCCAACGAGTACGACGCCGATGAAGCCAACCTCGCGTCGATCAACGGAAACATCACCACCCTCGACGCCAATATCGCGACCCTCAAAGTCAAAGAGTCCAAGAAACGTGCCCAGGTGGCGGTCACCAAGCGAAAGGTCGTCCTCGCGGTCGTGCGCGCCTTCGTCTTGGGGGCCTCGGAAACCCAGATCAACTCCCTGTTCAACCAAAACGTGAATCGCAGCGACGCCGAGAAGGTCTATCAGGACCAGGTCATCGGCAACTTGGACTCCCTCGAGGCCAAGCTCCAGCGAGAAAAAGACTCCTTAGAGCACACCGTGGCCAAGGTCGCCGCCCAACGAGCACGCGTGGCCAGCCAACGGGCCAAGGCGCAACAGCAAACCGACGCCATGCAGGCGCTGCTGCGGGCCAACGTAGCCCTCGAGAATCAGACCTCGGTCGAACTCGCCAACGTCACCGCCCAGTACCGGGTTCAGATCATCAACTACGAGATTCAAGTTGGGGTCGAAGCGGCCAAGGATCACAACACCAAGGGCGAAGAACAGGCGGTCACCGCCGCCTCGGCCGTCGGCGGCCAGAACGCAGCGAACCAGGTCATCCAGGCCGAGCAGCAAGCGGAGTCCACCGTCACGATCGCCGAGGTCGCCGGGACCGCCCAGGGACTGGCGGCCGTCAAGGCCGCCGAGAGCCAGATCGGGGTGCCCTACGTCTGGGGCGGTGAGACGCCCGGGGTCGGATTCGACTGCTCGGGACTGGTCCAGTGGGCTTGGGCCAAGGCCGGTATCGCGATCCCGCGCACGACCGAAACGCAGTACCCCGCCCTGCTTCACATCGTGCCCACTGACCTGCAGCCCGGTGACCTGTTGTTCTACTTCAATCTCGACGGGGACAACGAAGTCGATCACGTCGTGATGTACGTGGGCTCGGGTCCCTTTGGCGTCGACACCACGATCGCCGCCGCCCACACCGGCACCGACGTCGCGTTCGCGCCGTTTTTCTCCGCCGGTTTCATTGGAGCCGCGCGGCCCTAAGGATGATCGACCTCACTGTTGTCATTCCGGCCTTTAACGAGAGCGCGCGACTCCGCGACGGTTTCGAACGCCTCGCCCCGGCCCTCGTCGAACTCGGCGAGTCCAACGTCGAAGTCATCGTCGTTGACGACGGCTCCAGCGACGACACGTTACGTCGCGCCCACGAGGTCTACGGCCACCTCGAGCACGCGCTCTTTCTCCAACAGCCGACGAACCTCGGCAAGGGTGCGGCCCTGCGTTTGGGCATGGGCCTCGCGCGCGGGACCCACGTCATCACGGCCGACGCCGATATGGCCATCGATCCTCAGCAGTTCTCCCTCTTTACCACCGCGCTGCGTACGAGCGATTTCGTACCGGGCACCCGAGCGATCAAGGGACGCATCGCCTACGGATCGCCGCTGCGCAGCCTGGCCGGCAGCGTCTTTCATCACTTCGTGCACCACTACACCCACACCGCCCAACGTGACACCCAGTGCGGATGCAAGGGCTTTGAGCTCGGTACCGCGCGACTGCTGGCGTCGCTAGCCATGGTGGACCGTTTCGCCTTCGACGTGGAGCTGTTCTATCTGGCCGATCTACTCGATCTACGCGTCTCGCCCCTGCTGGTGACGTGGCGCGACGTGCCGGGTTCCTCGGTGCGCCCGGTACACGACTCGCTGGTCATGTTGCGCGACGTCCGCGGCATCCGCACGACCCGCTACGAGAACATCGCCGTCGTCCTGTCACCCGAGGTCCGCGTCGATGAGATCACACCCGTGGCGCGCGAGGCCCGTCTCCAGGGTCTCGTCCTCGCGCGAGGAGAACAGAACTCGCTGCTGGTGGTCGGACGCAACGGTGGTCCCGGCGCTCTGGGCGTGGCCAAGGTTCTCGGGGGCCAGTTGCGCACGACGAACCTGGCCGAACTTCGCTCTCGCACCTACGAGGCGATCTAGCGGTGGTCGGGCAGTAACCAGCCGGTCACAAG
>DATJUR010000165.1:0-9077 GCA_035502215.1 Acidimicrobiales bacterium
CGGCAGGGACCTGGAAAGTGATATGGACGTGACCGAACTGACGGTCATCGAAGTGTTGGTCGCGCGCTTGGCGCGACTGAGTTTTGGCGCTCGGCGCCGCTAACTACTCCTCGGCGTGCAGGGCGTTGATGCGCTTCATGAGGCCACTTTTCTTGTTGGCCGCCTGATTCTTATGGATGATGCCCTTGGATGCGGCCATGTCAATGCGCTTGACCGCGAGGCGCAACGTGGCGGCCTCGTCGTCGCTGCCCACCGCGGCTACGGCGTTCTTGGCGCGGGTGCGCAGTTCGGACTTGACGGCCTTATTGCGCTCGCGGTCCTCGGCGTTCTGCCGATTTCGCTTGATCTGGCTCTTAATGTTCGCCACGGATAACAACCTCGTTCTGGTCGTGCGGCCACTCGCCGTACGGGCCTATCGATGCTACCAGAGGGGCCCAGAGCCGCTCCACTTTCACGAGGATCGGCGCATGACCGGTAGCCTGAAGTGACCGTGGCCAGCGCACTTTCGACCGTCGACTCCTCCAAAATCCGCAATCTGAGCATCATCGCTCACATCGACCACGGCAAGTCGACGCTCTCGGATCGGATACTAGAGATCACGGGTGCCGTCGAGCCGCGCCTCATGCGCGCCCAGTACCTCGACTCGATGGACATCGAGCGCGAGCGCGGCATCACGATCAAGGCTCAGAACGTGCGCGTGGGGTATCACGGGTACCTCATCCAGCTCATCGACACCCCCGGGCACGTCGACTTCGGCTACGAAGTCTCGCGGTCCCTGGCGGCCTGCGAGGGAGCGGTGCTCTTGGTTGACGCCAGTCAAGGCATCCAGGCCCAGACGTTGGCCAACTGCTATCAGGCGCTCGAGCACGACCTGGAGATCGTGGCCGTGCTCAACAAAATCGACCTGCCCGCGGCCGACCCGCAGCGCTGCACCGAGGAGCTCGAACGGGTGCTCGGCATCGACCCCCAGACGGTGCTGTCGATCTCGGCCAAGACGGGCGAAGGCGTCCCCGAACTGCTCGAGGCGATCATTGCGCGCATCCCGGCGCCCCAAGGAGACCCCGACGTGCCGCTGCGCGCGCTGATCTTTGACTCCTTCTACGACCAGTTCCGAGGCGTGATCTCCTCGGTGCGCATCGTCGAAGGAACGATGAGCGAGGGCACGCGCATCCGCATGATGCGCGCGGGCACCAATCACCCCCTCGAAGAGATCGGCGTGCGCACGCCCGACCTGGTGAAGGTCAGTTCACTTGGCCCCGGCGAAGTGGGATACGTGGTGGCGAGCATCCGCGACGTGGGCGGAGCGCGTTCGGGCGAGACGATCACCGAAGCCGCGCGACCCGCGGCCACACCCCTCGAGGGATACCAGGATCCCAAGCCGATGGTGTTCTGTGGCATCTATCCCATCGACGGCGATGACTTGGGCAACCTGCGCGACGCCCTCGACAAACTCAAGCTCAACGACGCCTCGATCACCTACGAACCCGAGAGCTCCCACGCGCTGGGCTTCGGGTTCCGCTGCGGATTCTTGGGCCTGTTGCACATGGAGATCGTGCGCGAGCGTCTCGAGCGCGAGTTCAACCTCGCCCTCATCGCCACGGCCCCCTCGGTTGTCTACCGGGCGTACCTGAGCGACGGCTCCATGGTGCTCGTCGACAACCCCACCGACCTGCCCGACCCCAGTCGCCTCGACCACGTTGATGAGCCGATGCTCGACGTGACGATCCTCACCCCGGTTGAGTACCTGGGTGCGGTGATGGACCTCGGCCAGTCTCGGCGTGGCGAGATGGTCAAGATGGAGTACCTCTCGACCGAGCGCGTCGAACTGCGCTACACGATTCCCTTAGCCGAGGTCGTGATCGACTTCTTCGATTCGCTCAAGAGTCGCACGAAGGGGTACGCCTCGTTGGACTATGAACCAGCCGACTACGTGACCAGCCAGGTCGTGCGCGTCGACGTGCTCATCAACCACGAACCCGTCGACGCCTTTTCGACCATCGTGCACCGCGACAACGCTGACGTGTATGGGCGCAAGATGGCCGAGCGCCTCAAGGAACTCATCCCGCGCCAGATGTTCGACGTGCCGATCCAGGCGGCCATCGGCGGACGGGTGATCGCGCGCGAGACCGTCAAGGCTCGCCGCAAGGACGTGCTGGCCAAGTGCTACGGCGGCGACATCACCCGCAAGCGCAAGCTGCTCGAGAAACAAAAAGAGGGCAAAAAGCGCATGAAGAACCTAGGCCGCGTCGAAGTCCCCCAGGAGGCCTTCGTCGCGGCCCTGCGACTCGAGGAGTAGCTAGTAGCCGGTCGCTCCGTCGATGAGTTCGCGCAGCAGGTCGGCGTGTCCGCAGTGTCGGGCGTACTCCTCGATGAGGTGGACGTAGATCCAGCGCAGGTCCACCTCGCGGTCCCGGCGCGGGCGCGCGCTCATCTCGTCGAGGTCGTGGCCGAGGGCTAGTTCGCGCGAGAGCGCACAGGCGCGCTCGTAGCGAGCAAAGACCTCCTCGACCTCCTCGCCGTCGAGGTCGGTGAAGTCGAGCTCTCGATCCGTGTCGGTCTTGTAGTACTCGAGCACGTCGCGACCGGCAAAGCAGTTCTCGAACCAGACCTGTTCGACGAAGGTGAGATGACGCACCAGCCCGAGCAGCGACATCGTCGAGGTCTCGACCGGGCGGATCTTGAGCTGGGCCTCGTTTAACCCGTCGCACTTGGTGAGCAGGGTGGCCCGGTAGAAGTCGAGCCAGGCGTCGAGTTGGAGCCGCTCGGCCCCGCTAAAGGGTATGTGGGGTCGCGGCGGTGCCGAAAAAGTGTCCATTTGGCTCATCGTACGCCGATGACCGAGTCCGGGTTAGCACTCGGTAAAATCGAGTGCTAACAAGGAGAGTTCATGGCCCGGCGCGTGAAGACATCACCACAGAACGCCGACCTCGACGCCCGCAAGGCCACCATCTTGGAGGCCGTGGTAGTCGAGCACGTCGATACCGCCCAGCCGGTGGGCTCGTCCTCGGTCGCCCACAACGCCGACCTCGCGGTCTCGCCGGCCACCGTTCGCTCCGAGATGGTGGCCCTGGAGCGAGAGGGGTATCTCGCTCAGCCCCACACCTCGGCCGGTCGCGTGCCCACCGACAAGGGGTACCGCTACTTCGTCGACCACCTGCAGTCCGGGGTTCTCGGCCCGGCCCAGCAGCGCCAGGTGCGCGACTTCTTCGCCCACGTGCGCGGCGAGGTCGAAGACGTGCTCGAACAGACCGCGACGCTGCTCAGCCGACTCACCAGTTACACCTCGGTCGTGGTGGGCGCGGGGCACTCTCACTCGACGATCCTGAGCGTCCAGTTAGTCAACCTAGACGCCCGCCATCACCTGCTCGTTACGGTCTACTCCGACGGCACCGTCACCAAAAACAGCGTGCTCGTGGACTATGAGGCGACTCCCGCCGAGGTCGCCGAGGCGTCGCGCCAGCTCAACGCCCTGCTCATCGGCACCACCCTGGACGCGAGGGTGCAGGTGCCAAGCCGTGCGGACACCGTGGCGCGCCTGGTGCGCGAAGGCGCGTCGGTGCTGCACGCCGAGATGCCCACGGCTGACGGTGAACAGGTCTTCATCGGCGGCTCCTCGCACGTCGCGGAAGTCTTCGAAGGCGTAGAGACCGTGCGCGAGGTGCTCTCGATTCTCGAACAGGAACTCCTCGTGGTCTCGTTGGTCGAAGACATCCTCGATAAGGGCGTGTCGGTGGCGATTGGCTCGGAGAATGCGTACGCGCCGCTGTCGTCGTGTGCGGTGATCGTGGCCCCGGTGGCGCTCGAGGGCGAGACCATCGGCGCGGTCGGACTCCTCGGTCCCACGCGCATGAAGTACCGCGAGGTCATGGCCGCCGCCGAGGCGGTGTCGCGCCATCTCTCGACGCACTTTGGAGCCAACACGCGTGCCTAGCGCGAACCTCTACGAGATTCTCGAGGTCGACGCAAGTTGTTCGCCCGAGGAGCTGAAGGCCTCGTATCGGCGCCTGGCGCGCAAATATCACCCCGACGCCAACACGCACGACCCCATGGCTGAGACCCGTTTCAAGGAGGTCTCCCAGGCCTACGAGATCCTCTCGGATCCCGAGCGTCGAGCGAACTACGACCGCTTCGGTTCCGACGTGGGCGCGGGGGCCAATCCCTTCGGGGCGGGCTCCGTCCAAGACATCTTTGACATGTTCTTTGGCGGGGTGACCGGCGCGGGCGGACAGTCGCGCCGAGGACCCCAGCCCGGTCCCGACGCCGAGGTGTCCTTGGAGATCACCCTGGAAGAAGCCGCCTTCGGGACCACCCGGGACGTGACGGTGACCCTGCCCCAGCGATGTGAGACGTGCGAGGGATCGGGGTGCGCTCCGGGCACGTCACCCACCACGTGCGAGGAGTGCCACGGCAGTGGCGAGGTGCGACGAGTTCGTAACTCAATCCTGGGCCAGATGGTGACGTCCACGATCTGTTCGCGCTGCCAGGGCATGGGTTCGCGCATCGAGTCGCCGTGTGCGGACTGCCGAGGCGACGGGCGCCGTTCCCAGCGCGTGACCCTGAGCGTGCAGATTCCCGCCGGCGTGGAGGAAGGCTCGACCATGCGCCTCGCTGATCGCGGTCCGGCCGGCGTGCGCGGCGGCCCCAATGGACGGCTCTTCGTTCATCTGCGCGTGGCCGAAGATCCTCGCTTCGAGCGCCACGGTGACGACCTGCACCACGAAGCGCACATCTCGTTCAGTCAGGCCGCCCTGGGCGCACGCATTAGCGTGCCCACCCTGCGCGAGCACCACGATCTCGACGTCGAACCGGGCAGCCAGAACGGCACCGTGCACCGTCTGCGCCACGAGGGGGTCGAGCACCTTCACGGTCGCGGGCGCGGCGACCTGTACATCCACTTGGTGATCGACGTGCCCAGCGAACTGGACGAAGAGTCCGAAGCACTACTGCGCAGCTGGGCCGAACATCGTGGCGAGGTCGTCAACGAACCAAGCGGCGGTTTCTTTCGGCGCCACAAGGCCAAGAAGTGACCCACGCCGAGTGGCCACGCCGCGTGGCCGCCCTCGCTCAGTTTCACGTGCCCGACCCGACGAATCCGGTGCTCGACCGCCCCAGTGATCACCACCTGCGAAAGGTCCTGCGCGCCAAGGCGGGAGAAGAGGTCGTCGTCACCGACGGCCGCGGGCACTGGTCGATCTGTCGGGTCGCCGAGAATGAACTCACCCGAGTGAGCAGCGTCTACTTCGATGACCCCGCACCTGCGACCACGCTGTATCTGGCGGCACTCAAGGGAGACCACGCGAACTGGGCGGTGTCCAAGGCCACCGAGGTCGGGGTGTCGCGCGTCGTGCCGCTCGTGACCCGACGCTCGGTGGTGAAGTTCACCGGCGAGGTCAGAGACAAGACCCTCGAACGCTGGCGCCGCATTACCCGCGAGGCGCAAAACCAGTGCCGGCGCACCTACGACGTAGCGATCGATGACCCGGTGAGGGTGAGCGAAGTGCCCGAGGGCGTGGCCGTGGCGGACCTCGAGGGTCCCGGAGACTGGCGCGGGGTGCGCGCGGTCGCGGTCGGGCCCGAGGGGGGCTGGGACGAGGGGGAGTGGGACCCGACTCGTCGGCGCGTCGGTCTTGGACCGACCGTCTTGCGCGCGGAGACCGCCGGCGTGGTGGCGGCCGCGCTGTTGGCCTTCCAGGTGGGAAGTTGGGGATTGACCCTGGACGAATCGAGTTATCGGTAATGATGAGGGAACGAAATGACTGACTGCCTCTTCTGCCAGATTGCCGCGGGCCAGATTCCCGCCAAGGTGGCCGCGGAATCCGATGATGCACTGGCGTTCTACGACATCGCGCCCCAGGCGCCGGTTCACGTACTCGTCATTCCCAAGGCTCACTTCGACAGCGTCAACGAAGTGACCCGAGCGCACCCCGGAGTGTTTGAAGACCTGATGCGCTTAGCCCAAGAGGTCGCTGATCTCGAGGGCATCAAAGACAGCGGCTATCGGTTGGTGATCAACGTCGGACACGACGGTCAACAAACGGTGTCCCATCTCCACATCCACGTCCTGGGTGGTCGACAGATGACCTGGCCCCCTGGATGAGCCAACAGGCTCGGGCCGACGAGGCCCAAACGACCACGACGTACGTGGCCAACACCCACCTCATGGCGGGACTGCTCGGCGCGCGCGACGAGCACCTGCGCGTGATCGAGCGCGCGTTTCCCAAGTCCAAGATCCGCGTGCAGGGTAATCAGATCTCGGTGAGCGGCCCCGACGCCGCGATGGTGCTGCGACTCTTTGACGAATTGGTCGTGGTCTTAGAGAGTGGCCAGTCCCTCGACCCCTCGAAGATCCAGCGCACCATCGATATGGTGGCCGAGGATCTCGTGCCCAGTGAGGTGCTGCGACACGAGGTGGTGCGCGGGGCCAAGGGCAAGACCATTCGTCCCTCGACGGCCGGCCAGAAGCGATACATCGACGCCATCGACGACAACATCGTCACCTTCGGCGTGGGGCCCGCTGGAACGGGCAAGAGTTACTTGGCCGTGGCCCAGGCCGTCCAGGCTCTGCACCGTCGTCAGGTCAATCGCATCGTGCTCACCCGCCCGGCGGTCGAAGCCGGTGAGAACCTCGGGTTTCTGCCCGGCGACCTCATGGCCAAGGTCGATCCCTACCTGCGACCCCTCTACGACGCGCTCTACGACATGTTGGGAGCCGACGGGGCCCAGCGACTGGTGGCCAACGGCACGATCGAAGTCGCCCCCCTCGCCTTCATGCGGGGCCGCACGCTCAATGACTCCTTCATCATCCTCGACGAGGCCCAGAACACGACGCCCGAGCAGATGAAGATGTTCCTCACCCGCATCGGCTTTAACTCCAAAGCCGTCGTCACCGCGGACATCACTCAAATCGACCTGAACGGCAAGCGCAGCGGCATGTTGGACATCGAGCGGATCTTGGGCGGGGTGGAGGGCGTTAGTTTCGTCTTTCTCGGCGCCAAGGACGTCGTGCGACACCGCATCGTCGCCGACATCGTCGCGGCTTACGAGCGGTCTTCATGAGCGTCGACATCTACGCCGCGGACGAGCAGCACGACCAGGACATCGATCTGGGGCGCTGGGTCGACCTGTGTCGCGGGGCGCTCGAAGACGAAGGCGTGAAGGGCCTGGCCGAGGTGTCGCTGATCTTCGCGGACGAGCCCACCATCGCGGACTTGAACCTACAGTTCATGGGGCGCGAGGGCTCGACCGACGTTCTGAGTTTTCCTATTGACGCGGACGTCGAACCCTCGGGTCGCGTGCCCGACGCCGGCGGCAGCGGACCGGGCGAGGCGCCCGCTCCCGAGATTCCTCAGTTGGTGGGTGACGTCATCATCTGTCCCGCCGTGGCCGCGCGCAACGCGCTCGAGCACGAGGTCAGCTTCGAGGACGAGCTGGCGCTTCTCGTCGTGCACGGTGTGTTGCACTTGCGTGGGTGGGATCACGCCATCGACGAGGAGGCTGAGCGTATGGAGGCGCGCGAGAGAGAGCTGCTCGCTCGTCACTACCGCGCGTCGTCGCCGTGACGGCTGCGGTGTGGCGAGCGAGCGACACCTATCTGTTGCTCGCGGTCGCGGTGCTCTTGTTGCTGTCGGGGTTCTTCGCCATGGCCGAGACCTCGCTCACGCGCATGAACCGCTCGCGCGCTCGCTCGCTGGCCGACGAGGGCCGCCACGGATCCAAGGCACTGGTCTCGCTGACCGAGGCACCCGAGAAGTTTCTGAACCCCCTACTCCTACTCGTGCTCATCTGCCAGCTCGTCTCGGCCACCATGGTCGGTGTGCTGGCCGGTCATCTCTTCGGCGCCGCGGGAATCTTCGTCGCCACGGCGGGCGAAGTCGTCGTCATCTTCGTCGCGTTCGAGGCCATCCCCAAGAACTTCGCGATCTCGCACCCCGATGAGGCGGCCCTGACCAGTGCGCCGGTCGTGGGTCGAATCTTGCGCTTCTGGCCGATTCGCTGGATCTCGGCCGTGCTGTTGTCGATCGCCGACGGGGTGATCGGTCTCTTTGGCGCCAACGCCCAAAAGCCTCGGATGACCGAGTCCGAGGTGCTCGCCATGGCCGACGTCGCCCACGAGGACGCGGCCATCGAGTCCGAGGAGCGTAACTTCATCCACTCGGTGATCGAGTTCGGCGACACCATCGTGCGCGAGGTCATGGTGCCGCGCATCGACATGGTCGGCATCGACGCAACCTCGAGCGTGCGTGACGCACTCGAGCTCGCCATCGAGAGCGGGCGCTCGCGACTGCCCGTACTGGGCGAGGGGGTCGACGACGTGGTGGGTATCGTCAACCTGCGCCATCTGGCGAGCCTGGTCGCCGACGGTCACGAATCCGAGGCGGTCCAGGTGCACATGGGTGACGCTCACTTTGTCCCCGAGACCAAAAGGGTCGCCGCCTTGTTGACCGAGTTTCGCAACGCCAAGGTGCATCTGTTCATCGTGGTGGACGAGTACGGCGGCACGGCGGGCGTCGTCACGCTCGAAGACGTGCTCGAAGAACTCGTGGGTGAGATCATCGACGAGTCGGACCCCACCGAGGCGGACGACACGCGGCGCACCCCGAGCGGAGCGTTCGAACTCTCCGGCCGGCTCAACATCGACGACGCCAACGAGGAGTACGGCCTCGATCTGCCCACGGGCGGCTGGGACACGGTGGGAGGACTGGTGATCGACCTCGCCGGCGGGGTGCCCGAGGTCGGTCAGGTCTTCGTGATCGATCGCCATCGACTCACCGTGACGCGTATGGACGGTCGTCGCGTCGACGAGCTGCTCGTCGAACCCCTGTCGAGTGCGTCGTGACGAAGTCCGGATTTGTGGCCATCCTGGGTCGACCCAACGTTGGCAAGTCGACCCTGGTGAACGAACTCGTCGGAGCCAAGGTCACCATTACCGCGGCCTCGCCGAACACCACGCGCTACGCCGTGCGGGGCGTCGCCACCGAGGGAGACACCCAGGTGATCTTGGTCGATACCCCCGGCCTGCATCGACCGCGCACGACCTTGGGCGGACGCCTCAACCAGACCGCGCAGTCCGCCGCCGA
>DATJUR010000166.1:0-10080 GCA_035502215.1 Acidimicrobiales bacterium
ACTTCCATCCGACCGGGCATGCGCGCACCCGCCATGGTGGCGCTCACCACGTCTTCGCCGAGCCCTCGACCGAGAAAAGCCTCGGACACGACGATGGCCGTCGCGCTGTTTACTCCCTGGTGAATGCCGTGAAGCGAGACGAACACGTCCTCGTAGTCGGAGTAGGGAGTGCGCAGCGAGATGGCTCGGCCCCCGATCGCCAGCTCGTTCTCACGCAGCTCGAACTCTTCTCCCAACCGCCACAAGGCGGCGTCGAGGTCGTGCGCTCTTTCCTGGGCGATCTCGACGACGATCGCGTTCTGGGTGGCGACAATATTTATGGCGTCGTGACGAAAGATCCCGACCTTGTCGGTCGCGATCGCACTCACCGTAGGTCCCAGCACAGCCGTGTGGTCCAGGTCCACGTTGGTGAGAACGGCGACGTCGGAGTCGATGACGTTGGTCGAGTCCCAGGTGCCGCCCAGGCCCACCTCGATGACGCCGACGTCAACCCCCTCGTCCGAGAAGTGCAGCAACGCTCCCACCGTGAGCAGCTCGAAGCGCGTAAGCGTGATGCCGCTCACGGTCTCGGCATCCGAGAGCCGTTCCATCAGCGCGATAAACGCCTCATCGTCGATCGCCTCGCCGTTGACGGCGATGCGTTCGTTGACCGCGTGCAGATCGGGACTGGTGAAGGTTCCCACCCGTAGTCCGGTGGCGCGCAGGAGCGCGCTCGTCAAAGTGGTGGTCGTTCCCTTGCCGTTGGTGCCGGTGATGTGGATGCTCGGATAGTCGTGGTGCGGATCGGCGAACTGCGCCAGGAGGTCCCGGATGGGTTCCAAGCTCGGCACGAGTTGGTGATTGGGTGCGAGTCGCTCGAAGTCAACGTGCGACTCCAGCCAGGCCAACGCTTGCGCGTATGAGGAAAACCTCACGCGTTAGCTGGCGCGACGAGTTCGCGTCGCCTTTCGCATCTCGTACGTGGGCACGTCGTGCTGGCGCACCGAGGCCGCCGTGATCACGCATTTCACCACGTCGCTGCGACCGGGCACGTCGAACATCGGCTCAAGCAGCACGTGCTCAAGGATCGAACGAAGCCCTCTCGCCCCGGTGCCCCGCTCTAAGGCCAAGTCGGCAATCGCCTCGAGAGCGTCGTCTTCAATGACCAGCTCCACCCCGTCCATCGCGAGCACCTGTTGGAACTGCTTGACCAGAGAGTTCTTGGGCTCGGTGAGCACGCGAATCAGCATGTCGCGATCGAGTTGTTGGACCGCCCCCACGATGGGCAGGCGCCCGATGAACTCGGGAATGAGTCCGAACTTGACCATGTCTTCGGGCAAGACGTGGCGGAACATCTCGATGTCGCCCGCGCGCTTGGACTGGACCGGCTGATTGAAGCCCATCGACTTCTTGCCCAGACGGCGCTCGATGATCTCTTCGAGTCCCGAAAAGGCACCGCCGCAGACGAACAAGATATTGGCGGTATCGATGTTGATGAACTCTTGGTGCGGGTGCTTACGACCTCCCTGGGGCGGCACGCTCGCCACGGTGCCCTCCAAGATCTTGAGCAGTGCCTGTTGGACTCCCTCACCCGAGACGTCGCGGGTAATCGAAGGGTTCTCGGCTTTGCGCGCGATCTTGTCGATCTCGTCGATGTAGATGATGCCCCGCTCGGCACGCTTCACGTCAAAGTCAGCCGCCGCGAGCAACTTGAGCAGGATGTTTTCGACGTCCTCGCCCACGTAGCCCGCCTCGGTCAGGGCCGTCGCGTCGGCGATGGCGAAGGGCACATTGAGCATTCGCGCCAGCGTCTGGGCGAGGAAGGTCTTGCCACAGCCGGTCGGACCGAGCAAGAGGACGTTGGATTTGGCGACCTCTACGTCCTCGTCGTGCAGCGGCCCGGTCTGGATTCGCTTGTAGTGGTTGTAGACCGCTACCGCCAGGATCTTCTTGGCGTCGACCTGTCCAATCACGAACTCGTCCAAGAAGGCCGAGATCTCGCGCGGCGTGGGTAACTCATCCAGCACGAACTCGGGGCGATCCCCGAACTCGTCGGCGATGATGTCATTGCACAAATCGATGCACTCGTCGCAGATGTAGACGCTCGGACCCGCGATCAGCTTCTTGACCTGCTTTTGACCCTTGGCGCAGAAACTGCACTTAATGAGGTCGTTACCCTCACCGAACTTGGCCACGACTATCCCTTCGACGCATCCGCGAACTCGAGAGCGAGAATGTCGTTGCACAGTCCGATGCACTCATCACAGATGAACGCACTCGGACCCGCGATCAGTTTCCTGACTTCGTCGGCGCGCTTCGCGCAGAAACTGCACTGTGTGGACTTAGAAAAATTCGACACAAATGCCCTCCGACAGACCGACTAACCGTCGCTCCATCCTACGATCCCTTCGCCCAAAAACCGGGTACCTACGGCCGCGACGCGATGACTTCGTCGATTAAGCCGTATTCCACGGCTTCTTCGGCACTGATAATGAAGTCGCGATCGGTGTCCTTGTTGACCCGCTCCACGGATTGGCCGGTGTCGGCGGCCAGCATGGCGTTGAGCATGTCCTTCATCCGAAGAATCTCACGAGCCTGGATTTCGATATCCGACGCTTGGCCCCCGACGCCCCCCCAGGGTTGGTGCAGCAGGACGCGCGCGTGCGGCAGGGCGTAGCGCTTGCCCTTGCACCCCGCCGCCAACAGTACGGCGGCCGCCGAGGCCGCCTGGCCAAAGCAAAAGGTCGACACGTCAGGCTTGATGTACTTCATGGTGTCGTAGATCGCGAGTAGGCCGGTGATGTCCCCACCGGGTGAGTTGATGTAGAGGTTGATGTCCTTTTCGGGGTCCTCGGACTCGAGGAACAGCAACTGGGCGCAGATCAGATTGGCGATCGTGTCATCGATCGGAGTCCCCAAGAAGATGATGCGCTCGCGCAACAGGCGGCTGTAGAGGTCGTAGGACCGCTCGCCGCGGTTCGATGACTCCACCACCGTGGGCACGAGGTAGTTCTGGGCTCGAAAGTTGTCGTTCACGGTCCTACCTTAGGCGTCGGCATCGTCGGAATCGTCGGGCGAGAGCAGCGCTCGATCGATCTCCACGCCCTCGGGATCGACGTACGTCACGTGCTCGTTGAGCCAGCGCGACGCCTTGAGTTTGGCGACCTCGGAGCGAAACGACACCAGGCGTCCCGAGTCACGCAGATTCTCGCGCAAGCGCTCGGCGCTGACCTTCATCGACTCGGCGGTGCTGACGAGTTCCTCTTGCACCTCGTCGTCGGTGGGCTCGAGGTCCTCGGCGCGGGCCAGGGCGCGCAGCGCGAGGTCGATACGTACCGCACGCGTGGCGTCCGCGCGCAGTGCTTCGAGCAACTGATCCGAGGACTGGTTCGTAACCTGCAGGAACGTTTCGAGCGACAGTTTCTGCTGCTCGAGGCGATGGCCTAAGTCGTGGAGTCGTTCGTTCGTCTCTTCTTGAACGAGCACGGCGGGAACCGCGTCCTCGCTCACCAGATCGCCCAGGGCCACCAGGACCGAGTCGCGCTGGGCGCGCTGAGCTTCGGCGACGCGCTGGCGCTGCATCTGCGAGGAGATGGTGTCGATCATGTCCGCGACGCTCTGCCACTCGGTGTTCTCTTGGACCCATTCGTCGGTCAACTCGGGCAGTTCACGCTCCTGAACTTTCTTCAGGGCGAGGGTGTAGGTCGCCACCCCACCCGTGCCGACACTGCCGTTCACGCTGAGGTCCTCGCCGGCCTTCATCCCGACGATGAGTTCGTCGACGCCCTCGGTGATCGACCCCGAGCCCACCGTGTACATGAAGTCGGGCACGTCGACCGGCTCGTCCTCGCTCGCCACCTGTTGAACATGGACGTCCATCGTCACCAGGTCGCCGGTGACGATCGGGCGATCAACGTCACGTAGCACTGCGTCGGTCTCGCGGAACCGGTCGACCTGGGCGTTGAGCTCGTCGTCGGTGACTACGGGAGAAGGAATCGTCACGCGAAGCTCGCGATGACCGGTGATCGTGACCTCGGGTCGGATCTCTACGTCCGCTTCAAAGACGAGCACGCCCGCCTCTTCACCCGAAGTGATGTTGATCTCGGGCTGGTTAATGGGGTCGATCAGCGTGTCCGACACGGCGTGGGCGTAGAAGTCGGGAATCGACTCGCGAATGGCCTCCCCGCGCAGGGCGCCGGGCCCACCCAGGTGGGCCACGAGCACGCTCTTGGGCACCTTGCCCTTGCGAAAGCCCTTGACGGTGATCTGTTGAGCGAGTTTCTTGGCCGCGGCGTCGATGGCCACGTCCATCTCGGGCTCGTCGACCTCGACGACGAGCTTGACGCGATTGTGATCCAGAGTGGTGGTGGTGGCGTGCATAAGAGTCGCCAGCCTACTGCCGCTTCGCTCGGTACTCGGCGCCGGCGCCTAGTGCACTCGGGCCAGAAAGTTCTTGGTCGACTCGTGCCGGGGCGCGCCAAAGATCTGCTCCGGCGGCCCCTTCTCGACGAGCACCCCCTTGTCGAGGTAGGCGACTTCGTCGGCGACGTCGCGCGCGAAAGCCATCTCGTGCGTCGCGATCAACATGGTCATCCCCTGGTGCGCCAGTTCGCTGAGCAGGTCCAAGACCTCGCCCACCAAGGTGGGGTCCAGAGCACTGGTCACCTCGTCGAGCAGCAATATCGACGGCTGCATCGCGAGCGAGCGCACGATGGCCACGCGCTGTTGCTGGCCACCCGAAAGACGCTCGGGGTACTCGTTCGCCCGGTCTCGTAACCCGATGCGCTCGAGCAGGGCGAGCGCCTCGCGTTGGACCTGGTTGCGATCGCGCTTCTGGGCTCGTAGTGGCCCCAGAGTGACGTTGTCGAGCACGCTCAAGTGAGGAAACAGGTTGTAGGACTGAAACACGATGCCGACGTGGCGTCGCACCAACTTGGGGTCGATGCGCGGGTCGGTCAGGCTCTGACCGAAGAGAATGATGTCGCCGCCATCGATGCGCTCGAGCAGGTTGATGCATCGAAGCAGTGTGGACTTGCCCGAGCCCGAGGCGCCGATCACACAGACCACTTCGTGAGGTCGTAGTTCGAGGGACACGCCGCGCAAGACCTCGTTCTCGCCGAAGCGCTTGACCACCGAGTCCACGCAGAGCACCGCGTCACTCACGAGACGCCCGCCAGTCGTCGCGCTCGGTCTCTCGAGATCAGTCGGTCGGTGAATCGAGTCATGGGAATGGTGAGCGCGATGAAAAAGAGGGCTGCCACCACGAGGCCGCTTTCGTTAAAGACCGTCGAGGCGAAGATCTCGGCCGCCCGGGTGGCCTCAATGCCTCCCAAGATCGACACGAGGGCGGTGTCCTTTTGCAGAGAGATGAAGTCGTTGAGCAAAGGTGGAATGACGTTGCGCACGGCCTGGGGCAAGATGACGCGTCGCATCGTCGACGTGTTGGACAGTCCCAGAGAGTGCGCGGCGTGGAGTTGACCGCTGGGTATCGAGTAGATCCCCGCGCGCAAGACTTCCGAGACGTACGCCGTGTAGCCCAGAGTGAGGGCGATCACGCCGTACACGTCGGGCGACTGACGAGAGATGAAGCCGAAGTCCAGCTGGGGCAGGCCGTATCCCACCAGCAGCACGACCAATAAGACCGGCACGCCACGAAAGACGTCGGTGAATATGGTCGCCAGGACGCGAAACGGGAAGAGCACCGGGGTGGTGCTGATTCGACACCAGGCCACCACCAGTCCCAGGAACAGGACCATCACTTCGGTGAGCGAGAACATCCAGATGTTGGTCACGATGCCGTCTCGGATGGAGTCGATGCCCTTGCTCGGGTCCCCCGTCCAGGCCAGCCACATGTAGTGCAGGTTGAAGAAGGTGAAGCGCACCGTCGATCCGCCGGGGGCCACGAAGAGCAGCGCCACGATGGCTCCCACGATGACCACCGTCGAGATCGTGCTGGCCGCGATCCCCCGCTTTCCGGTGAAGAGGCGACTGCGCCGCGAGGCGAACAGATTCGGCGCGTCACCACGAGTCGGCGTCGGGTCGTCGCCCCGCTCACCGAAGAACGTCACGTCGCTAGGGCTTGATTGTGGGCACGCTGGTGTAGATGCCTAGCCACTTCTGCTGGAGCGCGGCGAGCGTGCCGTTCGCCTTGAGAGCAGTGATCGCGTCGTTGACGCACCCCACGAGCGGGTTGCCTTTGGAAAACAGGAGACCGTAGTGCTCGCCGGTGCTCGGAAACTGTCCGACCTGGGTGGCGATGGGCTTGTTGTCCTTGTTGACGATCTGCGCTGAGGCCATGTACTGACCGGTGGGCGTGTCGATGACTAGTGCATCGATCTGTCCCGTCTGAAGAGCCAGCACGGCCTGGTCAAGGGTCGTGTACACACGAGTGGTCTTGGTGGGCTTGATGTAGTCGTTAATGTACGCGAGTCCTGTGGTACCGATCTGGTCACCGTATTGATAGGTCTTTAACTGCGCGGGCGAGTGCTTCTTCACGATCGCGTCAGTCTTGAGGGCCACGATCGACTGATTCACGTTGTAGTAGCTCTCCGAAAATGACACCGCCTTTGCGCGAGACGCCGTGTACGAGATTTCGTTGATGTCAAAGTCGAAGGACTTGGGACCGGCGAGGTAGCTCGAGTCAAAGGGCTCGACGACCCACTTCACGTCGGTCTTCTTTACTCCGAGCTCCTTCGCGATGGCGTAGGCAACCGCGGACTCGTATCCCTTGCCGTTCGAGGGCTTGTTGTTCACGAACCACGGCGTGTAGGCGGGAGTATCGGTCGCCACCGTGAGCGTTCCCTTGGTGACCTCTTCAGAAAGGATCTTGGTCTTGCAGGCGGCGAGCGCGCTAGAGCTCGCCGCCGTGGCGCTGAAAGTGCCCGTGAGGCCCACTCCGACGAGCACCGTCGCCGCGAGAGCTCCCGCGAGAGCCAGTCGAATGATGCGCATGATCGGTCCCTTCACTTCGTCTCGTGGCTGCGAAGAGTGTAGTTCGGCACCGCTTTTGCTACATCAAGATGGCGAGCGAGTCCGCCAGACGACGCGCCATGTGCTCATCTCCTCGCACGTGGGTCGCCGAGGCGCGCAAAAAAGCGTCGGCCGAGATGCGACCGGCCGCGCGCCGCCAGAAGAGCGCGACCGGAGTCGTGAGTTCGAGATCGGGGGTCTGATCGCTCGTCTCAACCGTGATGGCGCGTCCATCGCGCACGACCAGGCGGATCGATCGCGCGAGGTGACCGCTCAGGTTGACGCGCACGTAGGTCCCCTCGGGTACTCCCACTCTCTTACCCACCACGTACGGCAACGCCGCTTCGAATCGATTGACGACGATCTCTTCTCCCGGACCGTGATCGTCAGCGGGCTCGAGGAGTGCGTCGCGGATGTCCTGAAGGTGGATCCAACTGTCCAACACCCGAGTCTCTTGAAAACGGTGGTAGGGGCGCTCGCCTTCCGGACTCCACCCCACTTTTTCCCACTCCTGGTCACTCAGGGCTCGCAGACGCTCGAGCGACTCACGCGTGGTCTGGCTGAAGATATCCAACACCTCGGCTCCCGGTATCGCTCGATACGCCTCCACCCAGGCTTCGTTGAACTCACCGATTGGATTCTTGACGTGAGCGGGCCACGGTCCTTGGTGTGAAGGAATGGGCGTGCCGCGCAGCATCAGCTCGAAGCCAATCAGGTGACTGAGCACGTCACGAATGCTCCACCCGGGGCAGGGAGTTGGAAGCTCGTACACCGCGGGGTCGCGATCGCGCAGTGTGCGTTGGGTGCTCGACCACGTCTGGTCGAGCGCATCGACGATCCACTCGTACGCCATGCTTCCCCTTTCGGCGCCCAGCATATGCAGTGTGCCGGTCCAGCCCGAAGCGGACGTACGATGCCCGCGCACGCGCCGAGTAGCGTTTTGCTACGTAGTGACGAGGTACACGGGGCGTAGCGCAGCTTGGTTAGCGCGCCTGCTTTGGGAGCAGGAGGTCCCGGGTTCGAATCCCGGCGCCCCGACAATTTTGACCGCTGGTGCGACGTAATACGCACGCAGCGACCCTGGATTCTCGTTGCGCCAAGGGGTCACATTTTCCCGTGGAGCAATTTTGTACCGTTCTGCGCGGGCACCTCATTCTTAGGCAAATCTACCTGGCGCATCACCTCGTCCCTCGGTACACTCCGAGCATCGAGTCAGGCTGCTTGACCCTTGAGTTCGAGCAAAGGGAGGATCACCATGCGACGTTCATCAGTTCGCCTGCGCACCGGCATCGCACTCAGTGCGTTGACCCTGGCCCTGTCGCCGGTATTGGCGCTACAGGCTGGCGCCAGTAGTGGCGGGTGGACCCCCGTCGCACAAGGCGTCAATCCCGCCAAGCTTCCCGGTGCGGTCGCCTTCGGCTCGACATCGCCGAGCACGCCCGAGCAAGTGTCGTTCATCCTGGATGAGCAGAACAAGAGTTCACTCGAACAAGGCGTTGAGAACGGGTCAATCTCGAACCTCTCGGTCAGTGCGTTCGCCAGTCAGTACGGTCAAACACAGGCCAACATCACCGCGCTGACGACGTACCTCGCCAAGTTCGGCATTGTCTCGACCGTCTACAAAGACAACGTCGACGTCGCGACGACGGGCACCGCAGGCGAGTACGACGCGGCCCTGTCCACGAGCCAAGATCAGTACAAGGTGCCGGCGTACCCTGGACGCAACGGCGGCTTCGGCGAACCCGCCCAGACGGTGCACGGGGCCACGACCGCCCCCGAACTGCCCTCGCAGTTGGCATCGTTCGTGCTGGCGATTCTCGGGCTCAGCAACTACTCGTCATCAACGAGTCAGGCGGTCCACGCGCTGTCGGGCTACTCGACGCCCCAGTCCGGAAGCTCGAACGCCTGCCTAGCCCTCGTCGGACTGCCGGACGCATGCAACACGCCCGCCAACTTTGAACAGAACTACGGCCTGTCGTCGCTCGAGAGTCGTAACGCGGGCGCGGGCCAAACCATCGGCATCGTGACCTTGGCCGCGCTGGACGTAGGTGCGCCCGAGTACTTCTGGGAGCACATCCTTGGTCAAGCTCCCACCGGTCGTAGCGTCACCGTGGACAACGTCGACAACGGACCCGGGGCTCCCTCGTGGAGCGCGGGTTCCACCGAGACCGATCTCGATGTCGAGCAGTCCGGTGGCATCGCGCCCGGTGCCAACATCGTCGTCTACCAGGCGCCCAACACGGACCCCGGCTTTGCGGACGCCTTCTTCACCGCCGCCAGCCAGAACGTCGCTGGAAGCGTCTCGTCGAGCTGGGGCGAGTCAGAGACCGTCATCGCGGCGGCCACCGCCGAGGGCGAAGAGACCTCCGCGTACATCGCTGCGTTTGATGAAGCGTTCCTGGAGCTAGCGGCTCAGGGCCAGGCCACCTTTGTCTCGGCCGGGGACTCCGGCGCCTACGACGCTCAAGACGATGCCGGTACCACAAACCTCGCGGTTGACTCTCCCGGTGACAGCCCCTACGTGACCTCATCGGGAGGAACGACTCTTCCCTGGAGCGGTACGTTCTCGGGAACGAATAGTCGTGGCAAGACGATCACCGCGCCCGTTCAGGTCACCGCGCAGCGCACCTGGGGCTGGGACTATCTGTGGCAACCGATTGCCACGGTGACTCAAGAGTCACTCACCTCAACCGCCGAGTCTCTGGTTGTCGGCGGAGGGGGCGGATACAGCCAGGACGAGCCGACTCCCTCCTATCAGCAGGGCGTGTCGGGAGTCAGCCAGTACAACGACGTTCAGTACTTAACGCCGACCGACTACAACGACTCGCTGGGCATCGTGGAACCCTTCTCGTGGAGCTTCAACCCGACACCATCTGTCCAGCACGGATCGGGCTCGGGCCGAGCCGAGCCGGACCTGGCGACCGACGCCGATCCCGAGACGGGCTACCTGGAGTACTCGCCATCGTTTGTCGGCTCTGGTAACAACGACTTCCTCCAAGGTGGCTGGGGCGGCACGAGCTTCGTCGCACCCGAGTTGAACGGCTCGACGGCCGTCATCGACGCCACGCTCGGGCATCGGGTCGGATTCTGGAATCCCCAGATCTACAAGTTCGCGACGTCATCGGGCTCCCC
>DATJUR010000167.1:0-14378 GCA_035502215.1 Acidimicrobiales bacterium
CGATCGCCACCCTTCTCATCGCCATCGTGGTGGTGCTGGTGGGCCTCAACGCCAATGAGGGTGCACCCGCGGTGGGATTTGGGCTCTTGATCGGTGGGGGAGTCGCCAACGTGATCGATCGACTCGCGGCGAGTCCGCACCAAGTGACCGACTTCATTGCTATCTCGTCATTTCCTGTCTTTAACCTGGCCGACGTCGCGATCACCGTGGGCTTTGTCGTGTTGATTGCCGCGGCCGTGCGCGGCGATCGTTTGCTCGGGCGATGAGCGACGTCAATGAGCCCAAGGGCCCTGAGGGCGAGATCCTTGAGGTGGCGGTGCCCGCGACCCTCGATGGGATGCGCGTCGATCGAGCCATCTCTCTACTCACTGGGCGCTCGCGAGCCGAAGCAGTGGAGGCGGTGCAGCAAGGTCGCGTGCGGGTGGACGAGCGAGTTGTCACTAAACCCTCGCTGGCACTGGTGAGCGGTCAGTTTCTCGTCGCCCAGATGCGTGGTTCCCTCCAGGGGCTCCAGCCGGACGCGGGCGTGGAGGTCGACGTCGTTCGAGAGGACCCGGACTTTGTGGTCGTAGAGAAAGCTCCCCACCAAGTGGTGCACCCCGGAGCGGGTCAGCGCGAGGGCACACTCGTGGCGGGGCTCCTGGCGCGCTATCCCGAGATCGGCCGTCTCGCTGATGAGGGTCTGAGTGAGCCAGATCGTCCGGGCATCGTGCACCGACTCGACAAGGGCACGTCGGGACTCTTGGTGGTCGCGCGCAGCCCCGAAGGACTCGAGTCTCTGGCGAGTCAAATGGCCGCTCGTCGCGTCGCCCGCGGGTACCTCGCGCTCGTGCGCGGCCACGTCCAAGAAGAACACGGCATCGTGGACGCCCCGATCGGACGATCAACGCGCAACCCCACCCAAATGGCGATACGGAGCGACGGTCGCGTCGCGCGAACCCACTACGACGTCATCGGTCGCCTGAGCGACGCGTACGACGCCACACTGCTTCGCCTGCGACTAGAGACCGGACGGACCCACCAGATTCGCGTGCACCTGGCCAGCATCGGCCATCCGGTCGTCAACGACCTTCGCTACGGTCATCACCGCGACGAGCGTCTCGACGAGGAACGTCTCTTTCTCCACGCCGCGTCGCTGTCGTTTCTTCATCCCCGCAGCGGCGAGGTTGTTCGCACCGACTCGGTCCTGCCCAGAGATCTGCGCGCCGCGCTGCCCGGAGAGGTCGACCTTTAGGCGACGTCGTGGGCGGCGAGCACGCGCGAGTCGTCGCGCAGGATCGCCATCGCCTCATCTTCGGCGCGTCGCACGCGGCGTACCCCAATGTCCATCTTGGTGGCGGTCGCCTGGAGCGAAAGGGGAGTCGCCCCGTTGAGCCCGAAGCGCAGCGTCAAAACTTCGCGCTGCAGGTCGCTCAACTTAGCCAGCGCCTCGTGCAGCTCGTCGTTCATCATGGTCTGTTCGATGTCGCCGACCCAGTCGTGCTGACTGGGCGCGACCAGGTCGCCCAACGTCGTCGCCGAGTCCGAACTGGCGGGCTGATCCAGACTCGCGGTCACCCCCGCGAGCCCGCGCAAGTTCTCGCGCTCGGCCTTGGACATGCCCGTCGCTTCGGTGAGTTCTTCGTCGGTCGGCTTGCGCGCAAGTACGGACGTGAGTTCGGCGGTCGTCGCCTCGAGGCGTTGCAGCTGTTCACCCACTTCGAGCGGGATACGAATCGTGCGCCCGTGCTGTTGGACCGCGCGCTGAAGGGCCTGGCGGATCCACCAGGTGGCGTAAGTGGAAAACTTAAATCCGCGCTCCCAGTCGAACTTCTCCACGGCGCGTAACAGCCCGAAGGTCCCCTCTTGGACGAGGTCGACCATCTCCACGCCGCGGTCCTGGTAGCGACGCGCCCAGTGCAGCACCAGGCGCAAGTTGGCCGCAACCATCTGCTTTTTGGCCTCTTCATCTCCCGCGGTGACGCGTTTGGCGAGTTCGACCTGTTCGTCGTAGTTGGGCATCGGGTAGCGATCGAGGTCGCGCATGAGCAGTCCCAACATGTCGTTGGTGTTGACAGCGGAACGACGGGGGGTGGGGGTGGTTGTGGTGCTCACTGGCGTCTCCTTGTCTGTGGGGGGCACAAACTGGCGCGTCTGCCGGCTGGGTATTTCTCCTACGGACGCCTTACTAATTTACCACGATGTAATTCCCATTTCAAGGGTACAGAAACTCCGGAAAACGGGACTTTTTAGCCGCTGTGGGTGCGCGCGACCGGCCGGACGCCTCGCGCCTGGTCAACCATGTCGGCCAACGTGAAGCTCGAGAGGTGCTCTCTCATGTGATTTCCCACGTCCGCCCAGACTCCTAAGAGCACGCACTGACCCTCGTGGTCGCAGGCGCCGTCCTGGTGCGGCAGGCCAAAGTCGCCCGCCGAGATGGGTCCGTCGACGGCAGCCACGATCTCGGCCAGGGTGATCGACCCGGCGGGACGAGCCAAGACGTAGCCGCCGCCCACGCCGCGCTTGGAGCGCACCAGGCCCACCCCCTTCAGACTGAGCAAGATCTGTTCGAGGTAGGGCTGAGGCAGGCCGGTGCGTTCAGCCAAGTCGCGAACACTCGTTGGTTCGACATAATTCTCTCGAAGCGCCAGGCTGAGCAGAGCTCGGCTGGCGTAATCCCCCCGTGTGGATACTCTCACGGCGCCATCCTATCGACGCTGGATCCTAATTTCCGTGGTCGTACGCGGAGTGAATAGGCTCATCGCAATGTCTGGCACACTGACCTAGTGAGCGAATTACCCCCCGGCGACGTCAGCGTGAATCCCGACCAAGTTCTCTCGCCCGGCGAGAGCGAGGCGAGTCCCGATACCGAGAACACGGACTACGTCAGCCAGCCGGCCAAGGTGATGCGAATCGGCTCGATGGTCAAGCAACTGCTCGACGAGGCGCGCAGCGCCCCCTTGGACGAGGCCGGTCGAGCCCGGCTGCGCGAGATCTACGAGACCTCGGTGCACGAACTCTCCGACGCTCTCTCGCCGGACCTCGCCCAAGAGCTCTCGCGCATGGCCATTCCCTTCAGCGTGGACGTGCCCTCGGAGTCCGAGCTACGCATCGCCCAGGCCCAGTTGGTGGGCTGGCTCGAGGGGCTCTTTCACGGCATCCAAGCCTCGCTGTTCGCTCAGCAGGCGGCCGCGACCGCCCAACTGGAGAAGATGCGCAACCGTTCCCTTCCGCCCGGCGCCAGCGAACCGCGCGCCGGCACGTATTTATAGAGGTGGCGCGAGTGGGGGGCGCGGGGGTAACCTTCAAATCCCATCCGTGTAATTCGCGATCAGAGCTAGAGGAGCAGTCGGCTGATGGCTGAAGGATTCGTCCATCTCCACAACCACACCGAATACTCCATGCTCGACGGCGCCGCGCGCGTCGACGAGATGGTTCTGGCCGCCAGGGCCGATGGCCAGAGCGCGATCGCCATTACCGATCACGGGAATCTCTACGGCGTCATTGACTTCTACGAGGCGTGCCGCAAGAACGGCCTCACCCCAATCATCGGTCTCGAGGCGTACATGGCGGCCAACTCGCGCTTTGATCGCCCGCCTCGGCGGGGCAAGATCGATGACACCGGCGGTGACTCCGAAGGTGGCCAGAAGCTCTACCACCACTTGACGTTGCTCGCGATGACCAACGAGGGATACAAGAACCTGCGGATTCTCTCGTCCCGGGCGTTCCTCGAGGGCTACTACTACAAGCCCCGCCTGGACTGGGAGCTCCTGGAGCAGTACGCCCGCGGGCTCGTGGCCACCTCAGGCTGCTTGGGCGGCGTGGTGCTCCAAGCGCTCTTGCAGGATGACTACACAAAGGCCCTCGAACTCGCCGGGCGCCTGCAGACGATCTTTGGCAAAGAGAACTTCTACGTCGAGCTCCAAGATCACGGCATCGCCGCCCAGCAGCGCACGAATCCCCTCCTGATGCGCCTGGCCAAGGAGCTCGGCGCGCCGCTGGTGGCGACCAACGACCTGCACTACGTGAAGCACAGCGACGCCGAAATGCACGACGCGCTGCTGTGCATTGGCACCAACTCGCGCGTGGCCGATCCCGATCGCTTTCGCATCGAGAGCGATCAGCACTACCTCAAAAGCGCCGCCGAGATGCGCTACCTCTTTCGCGAGGTGCCCGTTGCGTGCGACAACACGTTGGTCATCGCCGAACGAGCCAACGTCACCATTGAGTTCGACAACGACGGACTACCTGAGTTTCCGCTGCCCGCGGGCTACGAGGGCGCCGCACACAAGGAAGCGGCCAACCGGTACCTGCGCGACCTCACCTATCGCGGGGCGAAGGATCGCTACGGCGAGTCGCTGAGCGACGAGGTGCGCTCGCGCATCGACTACGAACTCGGCGTCATCGCCGACATGGGATTTTCCGACTACTTCTTGGTGGTGTGGGACCTCATCCGCCACGCCCACGAGCGGGGCATTCGAGTGGGTCCGGGCCGAGGATCCTCGGCGGGGTGCTGCGTGGCGTACTGCCTGCGCATCGTGGACTTGGACCCGTTGAAGTACGGCCTGTACTTCGAGCGATTCCTCAACCCGGGACGCCGTTCCATGCCCGACATCGACATGGACTTTGACGAGCGCTATCGCGGGGACATGATCCGATACGCCGCCGAGCGCTACGGCTCGGATCACGTGGCCCAGATTGTCACCTTTTCGACGATCAAAGCCCGTGCGGCGGTGCGCGACTCGGCACGCGTGTTGGGCTATCCGCCCCAGCTCGGTGACAAGATCGCCAAGGCCATGCCACCGCTGGTGATGGGCCAGGACCTGCCCCTCGAGGCGTGTTTCACTCCGGTGCCGGGATACGAAAATCGCTACGGCGAGGCGAGCGAGCTGCGCGCGCTCTACTCCAGTGACGCCGAAGTCAAACACGTGGTGGACGTCGCCAAGGGCTTCGTCGGCAAGCGTCGTCAAGACGGAATCCACGCCGCCGCGGTGGTGATCACCAAGGGGCCGGTGCTCGAGTACGTGCCGATCCAACGCAAGTCTGGACCCAACGGCACTGCCGACGGTGCGCCCATCGTGACCCAGTACGAGGCCACCGCCATCGAGAAGCTGGGACTACTCAAGATGGACTTCCTTGGTCTGCGCAACCTCGCGATCATCGAACGGACCCTGGATCACATTGAGCGTCGCACCGGCACGCGCGTCGACATCGACACCGTGCCCTTGGACGACGAGAAGGTCTACGAGATGTTGCGCCTGGGCAACTCGATTGGCATCTTTCAGCTCGAGGGCGAAAAGATGCGCCAGCTCATGCGCCGCCTCGCGCCAACGACCTTCGACGACATCGCGGCGCTCAACGCGCTGTATCGACCCGGTCCGATGGGTGAGAACACCCACAACGACTACGCCGATCGAAAGAACAATCGTCAAGCGGTGAGCTACGACCACGAGGCCCTCGAAACGGTGCTGTCGGGCACTTACGGGCTCATGGTCTACCAAGAGGACATCATGCGCGTAGCGACCACGCTCGCGGGGTACACGCTGCCCGAGGCCGACGACCTACGCAAGGCGTGCGCCAAGAAGATCCGCGAGATGATTCGCGCCCAGCGCGCCAAGTTCGTAGACGGGGTCGAGCGTCAGGGCTACGGACGCGAACTTGGCGACGCCATCTTCGACAAGATCGAGCCCTTCGCCGACTACGCCTTCCCCAAGAGCCACGCCTACGGCTACGCCCTCATTGGGTATCACAACGCCTGGCTCAAGGCGAACTATCCGGTGGAGTACATGTCGGCGCTGCTGACGTCGTTTCGCGACGACAAGGACAAGGCCGCGGTGTACCTGAACGAGGCGCGTCAGATGGGCATCACGGTCGGTGTGCCCGACGTGAATCAGTCCTTCGCCGACTACACACCTTCGCTCTCCCAGAGCGACACCATCGTCTTTGGCATGGCCGCGGTACGCAACGTTGGTGAGGCGGTGGTGGACAAGATCGTGGCCGAGCGAGAAGCGGGTGGACCCTTTGAGAGCGTGTACGACTTCGTGCGGCGCGTGGATCCGGTGGTGCTCAATCGTCGCACGATGGAGTCCCTGATCAAAGCTGGCGCCTTTGACTCTCTCGGCGTCTCTCGTCAGGGCTTTTTGTTGCGCGCCGACGAGATCGTGGAGGTCACCCTGGCCCGTCGCAAGGACCTGGCCCTGGGCATCTCAACTCTGTTCGCCGCCTTCGATCCCGAAGGCAAGGGGGACTGGGAGGGCACGGAACTTCCGGTCTCGGACGTCGAGTTCGAACAGTCGATCAAACTTGACTTTGAGCGCGAGATGCTGGGTACCTACGTCTCGGACCACCCGCTCTATGGCGTGATGGACGTCCTGGCCACCAAGACCGAAGGGTCGATCGTCGCGGTGCGCGAGCGCGCCGAGGAGTTCTCACTCAGTAGTCGTCCGGTCACCGTCGGGGGGATTCTCGCCGAAGTGCAGATCCGTCAGACCAAGGCCAACAAGCCCTACGCGCGCGTCATCCTCGAAGACCTCGGCGGTTCACTCGAAGTGAACTTTTCGGTGGCGGCTTTCGAGCGCTTTAGCGGCTTTCTGGTCAAGGACAGCGTGGTCGTCATGAAAGTCCGCGTGAGCGACAACGACGAGGAGTTGCGCTTTAACGCGGTGGACGTCGAGCGGTTCCACGTGGAGCGCGCCAACGAAGAGCTGCGTCTCTCACTGCGCCCCGAAGACCTCACCCAAGGTGCCATCTCGACGCTGCGCGAAATCTTGACGCGCTACCCCGGGCCCTCACCCGTCGTGGTCGAAACGGGGGCGTCGGGCAAGGTGTTTCGACTAGGTCCCGCCTTTAACGTCAGCATTCCCAGCGTGGTCGGGGATCTGCGCACGGAATTTGGCCGAAACGTCATCAAGGCCTGACACTGGCGGAGATGCACCAGGCGTGCCGTAGAATGGATGTCTATGGCAATGACGGTCACCACCAAGGACACCACTGCCCTCAGCGACGCAGAGCTAGCCGAAATGGCCGATCTCTGCGTCGACCGAGAGCCCAACTTTGACATCGGCTTTCTCTCCAAGCAGCGCGAGGAGTGGGTACTGGTCACCCACGCGCGCGAAGGCAACAAACTTCGCGGCTACTCCTTTTGCACACTGGAGCGCATCGGGGGTACTCCCTCGCTGCTCGTCGGGCTTCTGCTCGTCGATCGCAACGCGAAGTCCGACCAGACCTTGAAGTCCATCCTGCACGACCAGTTTCGCCGGGCCCTGTTGGCCTTCCCCGACGAGGACGTGCTTCTGGGGACTCGGTTGATCTCTCCTGACGGGTATCGGGCCTTCATCGGGCTCGATGACGTGGTGCCGCGCTTGGACTATCGCCCCACGGGCGAGGACCGCGCCTGGGGGCGTCGTCTGGCCAAGCGCTTTGGCTCGGAGAAGTCCATCGACGACAAGACCTTCGTGATGACCGTGAGCCCTGGTCCGGTGGGCGGACTGGACTACGTCGCCTCCAAGGGCGTCATCCCCGAGGGGGCGCACACGTTCTTTAAGGGACTCAAGCCCGAAAAGGGTCAGCGCCTGGTGGTCTTTGGCTGGGCGATGGCCGAGTCGCTCGCCACGGGCAAGCTGCCCAAGTAGTTCATCCGCGAGGCAGCAGGCCCGTGCAACTCTTGTAGCAGTGGCCATCTAGGGGCTGCGAGAGCGTCGTGAGCACGTAGTTCGGACGAAATCCGAGCGCCGTGGCCAGATCCTTACCCGCGAGAGACGTGCGTCGCGTGGCCTCGATGGTGCGTATGGCGTGGCTGTCTTCGCACAGCAGCCACACGTCGTCGCCAAACCACCCGAAGCGAACCCAGGTCGAACCGTCGTCGGGTCGACGCAAGAGCTGGGGGCCGCGGTCAGCCGCGATCAGGGCCACGCTGGGACGCTCGCCGCGGAACTCCCAGTAGGGCGCGCTCGGTCCGCGAAAGCCAAAGAGCGGTCCGTCGGCGGGGCTGGCGAGTTGCTCAAGCCACGTGCGCACGCGCCGTCCACGATAGGTTCCGAGGCGCCGCGGTAGGTCCCCGAGGGTCACCGCTTCGGGTTGGGCCAGGTCGTTTCGTTGAATGTCCTCGGCTAACTGGCCCTCAACCACGTCAAAGGCGGCGAGGTCGGTCTCGATGTCGAGCGGCCAGGGAATGCGCCAGCGCACGATGGCCTGGCTCGCCAGATCGACCACGGTCGTGGACTCGTTGGTCGAGCCCAGCACGAGGCCGTGCACGGTTGCCCCAGGAGTGAGGTCGACGATCTCGCGGCGTGGCGTCCGCGAGATGAGTCGGCGCGTGGCGCGAACCGCCGGGTCGCGGCTCAAGAGGGCCACGCACCGCTCCTCTTCAACTCGGCCTCAAGGTCGTTGACGCTCGAGACGGGCAACTCGCATACGCCCGCGCGACAGACGTAGGCGAACCCGGGGGACCGTCCTGCGAGGAGCCCAGAGGTACCCAATCCGCTCACGAGCACGGCGCGCGACATCGCCATCGATCGTAGGTGGTCGGAGAGTTCGTTCGGCTCTCCTGGAATCACCACCTCAACTCCGTCCAATGCGAAACCCGCCGCCTCGACGAGGTCGACGACGGCGCTCGGGTGCGACACGATGAGTGAACCCGCGATCTCCACCAGGCGCTGGGCGATGACGAGAAACACGCTGGAGCCGTCGCTCAGGGCCAGGCGCGCGAGGGCTCGCGTGCAGATTGCGTGGCTCGAGGGAGTGGCCCCGTCGAAGATCTCCTTGGGGCGGGTAGCGAGGTCACCCACGAGGTCGCTCTGGGTGAAGAAACCTCCCCCGACGTGGGCGTCGAGGTCACTGGGCACCGATCCGTCCCAGTAGTGGGCCACGAGGTAGGTGGCGACGTCGACGGCCTGGGCGCGCCACTCGTCGTCACCCGTGAGCTCGTAGGCGTCCATCGACGCGTCGATGAGCCAGGCCAGGTCGCTCGCGGTGGCCTGGGCTCGCTGGTGCTCGGTGCGCCACCACACCTCCTGGGCAAAGTGACTGGAGCGCAGCGACGCCAAGAGCGCCAGAGCGCGGTCCTGATACTGCGTCACGCCACTGAGGAGGAAGGCCGAGGCCAGCATTGCGTTCCACTCCAGAACGATCTTGCTGTCTCGGCTCGGCTGGGCTCGTTGTTCTCGCGCCGCGAGCAACGCGCGGTAGGCGGGAAGCAGATCGGGGGGAGTCAGAAATGGCTGAGCATCGGACAGGCGAGGAATCGAGCGCCCTTCGAAGGTCTCGCTGTCCGCGATGCGCCATCGGGTGAGCACGGCGTCGATCGTGTCGTCAGAGAAATGGGCGAGCACCTCTCGAACCTCGTCGGGCGTCCACGTGATGTGCGAGCCTTCGACACCGCCCGCGTCGGCGTCGAGGGAGGACGCGTAGCCCGCGGCGAGACGAAGATCGCGCTCAACGAAGGCGAGGGTGTCCAGGGCCACGTCGCGCCATGTCTGGTTGCCCGTGAGACGAGCTGCGCGAAGGTAGCAGCGCGCCAAGAGAGCTTGATCGCTCAGCATCTTCTCGAAGTGCGGCACGTGCCACTCGGCGTCGACGCTGTAGCGCGCAAAGCCGCCCCTAAAATGGTCGTAGAGGCCCCGACGACTCATGGCGTCCAAGGTACGGCCGGCGACCTCACGGGATCTCGCGTCGTTGCACTCGTACAAGGCCGTCACGAAACTTGGTCGAGGGAACTTGGGCGCCCCCCCAAATCCACCGTCGCTGTCGGCTTGCTCGACCAGATCGAGACACAGGCGAGTGCGTACGGCGCCGAGGTCGATGCTCTCCACGTGCGGGGCAAGGTGATCGATGAAGTGAACGTCCCGGGTGAGTGCTCCCATGAGTTCGTCGGCCTGTCGCTCGATGAGCTCACGTTGATTCGCCCAGGCGTCGCGTAGCGCGGTGAGCAGTCGTAAGAAACCGACCTGTCCGGCCCGATCCGTGGGTGGGTAGTACGTGCCCGCCATGAAGGGGCGACCGTCGGAGAGGAGAAACACCGACATCGGCCAGCCGCCGTGACCGGACACCAGTTGGGTCGCGGCCATGTAGAGGGCGTCCACGTCGGGTCGTTCTTCGCGATCAACCTTGACCGGGACGAAAAACTCGTTGAGAACCTCGGCGATCGTCTCGTTCTCAAACGACTCGTGAGCCATGACGTGGCACCAGTGACAGGCGGCGTAGCCAATCGAGAGAAAAAGTGGTCGATCACTCGTGCGGGACTCCTCCAACGCGTCGGCGTCCCACGTGCGCCACAGCACCGGGTTGTCGGCGTGGTCGACCAAGTACGACGAGCCAAGATCGGACTTCACGTCGCGTAGCAGAGTCATGGCTCAACGACCTTAGGAGATCTCGGACGACGCGGCGCTACTCACTCGAGTGGTGAGCGGCGCGCCACTCGTTCTGCAAGATGGCCAGCACAATCTCGTCGGTCCACTCGCCCTTGACGAACTCGTTCTCCACAAAGTGAGCCTCTCGACGCAGGCCGACCTTTTCCAGCGACCGCACCGATGGGGCGTTGCGGGCGTCGCAGCGACCGCAGACTCGATGCTGGTCGTAGCGAGTAAAAGCGATCTCCAGCAGCGCTTCGTACACCTCGCTCGCGTACCCTCGGCCGTGAACGTCGGGGTGCAGTGAGCCGCCCACCTCGCCTTGGCGATGAACGTCCTCGCTCCAACGGAGCATGAAATCACCAACGAGTCGATTCGTCGTCGGAAGAGCGACGGCCACGCGAAGGATGGTGTCCTCGTCAGGCTCGCTGACCACACCAAGTCGTTTGTCCAGTGCGCGAGCGGTCTCGTCGCGCGAACGAGGCTCCGTATAGAGAAATCGGTTGACCGAGACGTCCGCAAAAATCGCCGCGAGGTCGTCGAGGTCGTTCGCCTGGAACGAGCGCAGGACGAGCCGCGCGGTCTCTTTCGGCTGGGCAAGTTGGACCATGGTCACTGTTTAGTTGCTGGCCGTCACGTCCTCTACTGTGAGGTCGACGATGAGAGGAGCTGGTGGGCCATGAGTGATCCGATTCGATGGGGGATACTCGGCACGGGCGGCATCGCCCACACCTTTGCGAGTGATCTGTCTTATATCGACGACGGGGTCGTGGCGGCGATCGGCTCACGGTCTCAGAGTTCCGCCGACTCCTTCGGCGATCGCTTCGGCGTGCCGCGGCGCTACGACTCCTACGAGGAGTTGGTGCGAGACGACCAGGTCGACGCGGTGTACGTGGCAACACCTCACCCCATGCACTTCGAGAACGCCTCACTGGCTTTGGGTGCCGGTAAGCCGGTGCTCGTCGAGAAGGCCTTCACCATGACCGGGCAGGAGGCGCGGGACTTGGTAGCCCTCGCTCGCCACCAGGGTCTGTTTCTCATGGAGGCGATGTGGACGCGGTTTTTACCCCACGTGATCGCGCTGCGCGAACTGATCAGCGCTGGGCGCCTGGGAGAGATCGTCTCCTTCGAGGCCGACCACGGTCAATGGTTCGCTCTGGACCCATCCTTTCGACTCTTTGCGCCGGAGCTCGGGGGCGGTGCGCTGCTTGACCTTGGGGTCTACCCCGTTTCGTTCGCCTCGATGCTGCTCGGCACGCCCGAGCGCATCACCGCCTTGATCGAGCCGGCCTTTACCGGAGTCGACGGTCAGGTGTCGATGATCTTTGGCTACCAGAGCGGGGCCCAGTCGACGCTGAGTTGCACATCCCTCGCTCGAACAGCCACCCGAGCGTGCGTCTCGGGCACGCGCGCGCGAGTAGAGATTGCGGGTGACTTCTACGCTCCGACGTCCATGGCGCTCATAACCCGAGACGGCGAGCGCGAAGACTTCGTCTTTGACACGCAGGGCCGCGGGCTGCACTACGAGGCTCACGAGGTGGCCCGATGCTTGCGCGAGGGGCGCATGGAGAGCGACAGTATGCCGCTTGATGAGTCAATCGCCATCATGGAGACGATGGATCAGATCCTCGCCTTCTGAGAGTGCTCATCGCAAAGACGTCACCGGTTAAATGCGCATCGTGACGTGCTTGCCCGTTGTGAATCAAGCCAGGGACCAAGTAATTACTGCGCTAGATGCGTGTCGCTCGAACTCACACGCTCCAAGACACTGAGGCCGCGAAAGGATAGCGCGCGTCGGCGAGTCTCGACCCTGTGGATTTCGCCAGCGCGCACTTTTTTAAGGATTCTCACGTGCTACTTTCTCTGCGGACGTTGCTGTCACTGGACGTTCATGTTGTAATCACAAAAAGATGGCATCGTTGGGGTGCCATACGAAGGGTTGGGGAAAATATGAAATTGAAAAAGAGTCGGGCCCTTGCGGCGATTGCTTTGGCGGGGTCGTTCACCGCTCTGGCATTGCCCATGGTCAGTTCTTCTTCGGGAGCTGCGTCACCTACGGTGAGCGCGACTACGTTCAAGACGAACTACGCGACGATGAAGTACTTGGTGAGCATTACGAAGAAGGGCAAGGGCAAGGTCGCCGAGATCCTTCCCGACACCACGTCTTCGGACCGCTACGTCGACTTCGACGCCCCGTTCATGAAGGCCGCCATGAAGGCAGCCGGACTGCCGGCGAAGGACCTCATCGTCCAAAACGGTGACGGCAGCGACAACACGTTCTTCACTGACGCGCAAGCGGACGTGGCGAACGGTGCCAAGGTGCTCATCATCGACCCAGAAGACTCAACGACGGGTGACGCCGTTGAGGCCTACGCGGTCGCGCACCACGTCAAAGTCATCGACTACGACCGACTCACGCTGGGGGGCTTCCGTAACTACTACGTGAGCTTCAACAACGTGACCGTGGGTACGCAGCTGGGCGACGGCCTTACCGCATGCATCACCGCCTGGAACGTGAAGAACCCCGTGGTGTTTGTCATGTACGGTGCGCCGACCGACAACAACGCGACACTGTTCGGAAAGGGCTACAACGCCGTTCTTTCCGCCGCGGGCTACGCCCCGGCCGAAGGTGGCAGCGGTAGCGCGAACACGGTTGACGAGAGCGTGGGAACCTGGACGCCGTCACAGGCGCAGACCGACTTCGAGGGTGCGTACGCCGCAAACCCGAAGATCAATGCCGTCTTGACGCCGAACGACGAGAACGCTGCGCCGATCATTGCGTACCTGCAGTCCAAGGGTCTGCCACCAGACACGATTCCCTTCACCGGCCAGGACGCAACGCCCACCGGCTTCCAGAACATCATCTCTGGATACCAGTGCGGCACCGTGTACAAGCCGATCTACGAGGAAGCTCAGGCCGCCGCCGCGTTGGCGCTGTACCTGCGCGCCGGCGTCAAGCCGCCTAAGGGACTCGTGAACGGAACGACCACGGACTCCAGCACGAAGATTGCCGCGTACGAGCACGTGCCGTCGGTTCTCTTGACCTCGTCGTGGGTGACCGCGTCGACGATCGAGTCCACCGTCATCGCACAGCACTTCGTGACGGCGTCGTCGATCTGCACCAACACCGCGCCGACGGTTCAGGGTCTCACTGAGCCGACGTACGCTGCAGACTGCACGAAGTACGGCATTAAGTAACCAAGGAGACTTTGTGACGTCCTCCCCTGAAGCGTCGGAAGAGCACACCCCGGAACTCGGGGCGATGAACCAAGACACTCCAGGGGCGGACGTCACACCTGGTGAAACTCTGTTGAGCCTGCGCGGGATCTCGAAGTCATTCGGTCCCGTGCAGGCGATTCAGAACATTGACCTTGACGTCCCGGCCGGTCAGGTCACCGCACTGATCGGTGACAACGGAGCGGGTAAGTCAACCCTCATCAAGACCATCGCCGGCATTTGGCAGCCCTCCAGTGGCCATATCATCTGGCGCGGTAAAGAGGTCCACATTCACACGCCGCGCGATGCGTCGGATCTCGGCATTGCCACGGTCTACCAAGACCTGGCACTGTGCGACAACCTCGACATCGTCGAGAACCTCTACCTCGGACATGAGGCCACACGCGCCGGCGTTCTGGACGAGATCACCATGGAGTTGACGACGGTCAAGACGCTCAAGGACTTGGCCGTCACGACCGTCAAGTCGCCGCGCCAAAAAGTGGCGTCACTCTCGGGTGGACAGCGCCAAGCCGTCGCGGTGGCTCGCGCGGTGATGCGTGACTCGCGCCTCGTCATACTGGACGAGCCCACCGCCGCGTTGGGCGTGTCGCAGACCGCACAAGTCATCAACCTCATCCAGACCCTCGCCTCGCGTGGCGTCGCGGTCATCGTCATTTCGCACAACCTGACCGACGTCTTCGAAGTTGCGGATCGGGTGGCTGTCATGTATCTGGGATCGCTGGTCTCGAGCGGACCGGTTCAGAACTACGACACCGGAAGTGCCGTCGACCTCATCACGACCGGCACGACGACGCGAGCCCCTTCTACTCTGGCCGC